>JANXBZ010000007.1 GCA_025060475.1 Dictyoglomus sp.
TATTGCTACAAGAAGTTCAATATATGAAAAACCATTCCTCATGATAATATTTTAGCAAACTTTTAAATATAAAGCAAAAACTTTTTGTTGATTTTTACATAACATTATGTCAATAAATTCTTAGAATTTAATAGATATAGAAGATTCTAAAAATCTTTCTGTTTAAATTCCACTTTCTCATTTTTTTTAATTTTACTGTTCTTTAGGACAAAATTCTTGATATATCTTATTTTCTTTAAATAGTTTCTCTATAAGCTTTTTCTTAGTTGTTCAAATTAAAAACTAAACTTTTCAAGAAAATCACATAAATCTTCAACTGATAGATTTCTTGGAATTTTAGATATTATATTTCTTTCAATTCTTTTAAATTTAATCCTGCTAAATATATTTAATCAAACTTAACTTTCCCATTTTTATAGAATTTCACTGTTCTTTTTGAAAGATAGGTAGAGATAATAATTTCTCCTTCAGGATAGATTTTTCCATTTTCAAAATAAAAAGTATAAGTTTTTGTAGGGCTTTCAGCTTTTATTCCTGAAGGAAGAAGTTGGGGAAGAAGATAAGCTTTCTTTGTATTCTCCCCATAAATCCAGTAGTAAAGGATGGATTTTGTTTTTGGAGAGTAAAAAAAATTATAGACTATTTTTTCATTTTTAATTATGGAAAGTTCAAGAGCATATTTACTGTTTATTATGATGTCCTGGGAAATTATAAAGGCTTGTATTCTAAGCCAAATAAGAATATCAAAAAATAGATATAGGGAAACAATAAGAACTATCAATAAAATTGAATAAATTACTAATCTATCTTTTGAAAAACCTTTAATAAAATTTTTTAAGTTTTTTATATTATGCATTAATATACTTAAATAAGCAAAGCCCCGAGAGTTATTCTCGGGGCTTATAGAATCTTATGGTGCTGTATAAGTTAAAGTATAGGCTCTTGCTGAGCCAACATATACTAGAATGTGAGCATTACCCTCTGTCCAAGTAGATGGTGCAGAGCCTTGCGAGGTGTAGGTTTGATTGTTATATGGACATACTGGTGTTTCTGAAAAATATGTTTGATCACCTAAGAAACCAACAAAAGATGCAGTGGTAGTTGGATATGTATTATTTTTATTTCTGTAAAATTCTAAGCTTGTTCTTATTATAGCAATATTTGTTTTTTGAGCATTTCTCTTGGCATCTGCAACAGCATCAAAATACCTTGGAAGAGCTATTGCTACAAGAATCCCTAAAATTGCTATAACTACTAATAGTTCCAATAGCGAAAATCCTTTGCTATTCTTCACTTAATTCACCTCCTTTCTTAATTAAAATAATTCTATTTTTCTTTTGAATTATATCATAAAAATTATATTTTACAAAGGATTTTAATTTCATTTAAAAATTTTTTTCATAATTTTATTTTTCCTTTTCTTCTATCACAAGAATATCCGTAGAAATAATTAAATCTAAACCACTTAAGCCATGAACTTCATTCTTTTTTACAAACTGCTGAACTGTAAAGCATGCCTAATTTATCTCCTAAACAATCTTACCATATTAAACATAGGAAGATACATGGAAAGAGCTATAAAAAAAACAATTCCTGCAAGTCCCAAGGTAATCATAGGCTCAATTATGGATGTTAATCTTTTTGTCTGATTATCAAGTTCCCTTTGATAAAATTTTGAGAACTCATCTAACATTTCATCAACCCTTCCACTTCTTTCTCCAACTCCAATCATTCTCACAAGCATAGGGGGAAATATTTTTTCCTCTCTCATAAGTTCTGAAAGAGATCTTCCTTCCATAATCCCCCTATATATCCTTTGAATACCTTCTCTAAAATATAAATTTCCTACAACATCCTGAAGAACTTCCAAAGAATTAGTAACTAAAATCCCACTAGAAAGAAGAGTACTAAAGGTACTAGCAAATCTTATTAAGATAATTTGTCTCCAAATTCTTCCAATTTGAGGGATATTTAGTTTTATTTCATCCCACCATCTTCTTATTTTTGGATTTTTAAGAAGAATTCTTATTAAAATAAAAGAAAAAACGAAAAAAAGGAATATTAATAGAATATAATCTTTTATAAAATTACTAATAGCAATTAAGACTCTTGTAGGAAGGGGAAGAGGAACGTTAGTTCTTCCATAAATTCTTTGGAAGACAGGTACCACAAAGGCCAAAAGGAAAATTACTACAGCAATTGCAGCAATTATTACTATTGTAGGATAAGCCATAGCGGATTTTATTTTTTCTCTTAGTTCATGTTGGGAATCAAAGTATTTTGCAAGTCTGTCAAGCATAATATCTAAACTTCCTGTTATTTCTCCTGTCTTTACAAGATTTATATAAATATTAGGAAAGACATGAGGAAATCTACTTAATGCGTTAGATAGACTTTCTCCTTCATCTATACTTCTCCTTACTTCTCTTAAAACTTCTTTAAAGTATTGATTATTAGTTTGCTGAGCTAAAGTATTCAGAGCATCGGTTAATAAAATTCCTGATCTTAAAAGGGTTGCAAATTGAGATGTAAATATTACCAACTCTGGTAATGGGACTTTCTTCTTTAATGTTAATTGTTTTAAAAAAGTAGATTCCTTTCTTAATGAGACTACATATAATCTTTGTCTTCTTATTAATCTTCTTGCATCCCTTTCTGTTTCTGCCTCTATTATTCCTTTTAATACTCTTCCTTGAGAATCCTTTGCAATATATTCAAAACGAGGCAAAATTAATCACCTTCCCAGTGAATCACTCTTCTTGCCTCTTCAAAAGTGGTTATTCCAGATAAAACTTTTTCTCTCGCATTATAGAATAAAGTTCTCATCCCCTCTTCTTCTGCCTTTTCTTTTATTTCATCAAGGGATGCCTTATTTATTATCAAATCTCTTATACTTCTAGTAACCCTTAAAATTTCAAAAACTCCCGTTCTTCCTAAAAATCCAGTATAATTACAGAGAATACATCCCCTTCCTCTATAAAGTTTTAGAGGATCGTTTAGAATTGTTGTTAATCTTAATTCTTGAATTTCTTCTTTTTCCGCAATGTATTCTTCTTTACAGGATAAACAAATGGTCCTTACTAATCTTTGAGCAACAACTCCAAGAAGAGAAGATGCAATTAAAAAGGGTTCTACTCCCATCTGTAATAAACGGGCAATAGCAGATACAGCATCATTAGCATGAAAAGTAGAAAGAACTAGATGTCCCGTTAATGCTGCTTCTATGGATGTATTTAAAGTTTCCGTATCTCTAATTTCTCCAACCATTATAATATTTGGATCCAATCTTAAGATACTTCTTAATCCCATTGCAAAATCTATATTTATTCTTGGCTGAACCTGTATCTGATTTATCCCAGGAATTTCATATTCCACAGGATCTTCTAAAGTAATTATATTCACTTGAGGCTGATTTAAAACATTTAATGCAGCATATAAAGTTGTAGTTTTTCCACTTCCTGTAGGACCTGTAACTAAAATAAGGCCAAAAGGTTTTCTTATAAGACTTTCAAAAATAGATAAATCTTGAGAAGACATTCCCAATCGATCCAATTCTATTAAAACTTTTGTTTTATCTAAAAGCCTAATTACAACCATTTCTCCATGAGATGCACCAATACTTGCTACTCTTAAATCAAAAATTCTGTTTTCATATCTATAAGATGTTCTTCCATCTTGAGGTCTTCTTTTCTCAGCAATATCCATTCCTGCCATAACTTTTATTCTACTCACTACTGCATCCTGAAGCTCCTTAGGAATACTCATTATATCAAATAGTATCCCATCTATTCGATATCTCACTCTCATATCTTTCTCTTGGGGATCTAAATGAATATCACTAGCATTTCTTAATATTGCTTCATTTATAATAGAAGAAACCAGTCTTACTACTGGTGCTTCTTCTACTTCTATCACAGGAGGTGCTTCTACAACTATCTCTACTGGCCTTCTTGACTGATAATTTTGGATTACTTCCTTTGTGGTTTTATCTAAGGAAAATACTTGAGATAAAGCCTGATTAAATTCTTTTTCTGTTATCAAAAATAACTTTAAAGGTGATCTTACTATTCTTCTTATTTCATTAACCACTGCAGAATCCAAGGGAGGAACAATAGCAACATGAACTATTCCCCCTTCTCTTCTTAGCGGTAAAAATCTAAATCTTCTTAGTATTCCTTCTGGAAAATTTGAAATAAATCTTTCATCAATCTTCATTTCTGAAAGAGGAATATAGGGAACTTCACTCTGTAATTCTAAAACCCTTCCAATATCCTCAGGCTTTACGTATCCCCTTTCAATTAAAATTTGTCCCAAACGAGCTCCTGTTTTTTTCTGCTCTTCAAGAGCTTTTTCTAACTGCTCTCTTGTTATCAATCCCAATTCTAAAAGATATTCCCCAATGGGTTTTTTATCTTTCATAATTTTTTACTCAATTCTTCCTCTAAAAGATTCTTAACCAAATCTAAACTTGCCCTTCCCTTTGTCTCCTTCATCACCTGTCCTACTAAAAAGTTTATCACATTTTTCTTTCCCTTTACATAATCAAAGACTGCCTTTTCATTTTCATCTATAACCTTTTTTACTACCTCTTTTAGAAAATCTAAATCGCTTACCGTTTTTAGTCCCTCTTTCTCAACTATTTCTTCAGGAGATTCTTTTGTATCTAAGTATTTTCTTAAGATTTCTTTTCCTACGGGTCTTGTGATTTCATTTCTATCTACCATCTCTATGATTTTAACAAACTCTTTTGGCTCAATCTTTAAATCTCTAAAACTCAATTTTTGCTCATTTAGGTAACTCATAAGTTCCACAGTTATCCAATTACTCAAATTTTTGGCATTATTGTATAATCTATAACATTCATCAAAAAATTCACAAAGTTCCCTCTCTGAAGTAATAATCTCTGCTTCTATAGATGATAAAGCAAAGGTATTTTGTAGATATAATTTTCTTTGAAGAGGTAAAAGAGGTATAGTTTTTCTAATTTCCTCTAAAGTTTCTTTGGGAATTATTAGTGGAGGAATGTCTGGTTCTGGAAAGTATCTATAGTCTTCTGCTTCTTCTTTACCTCTTAAGGTTACCGTTATTTGCTTTTTCTCATCCCAATGTCTTGTTTCTTGAATTACTTCTTTTCCTTCCTTTAAAAGGTTAATTTGTCTTTCAATTTCGTACTCCAAAGCTTTTTCTAAAGAGTAAAAAGAGTTTACATTCTTAATTTCTGTTCTTGTTCCTAAGATTCCATTTTCAGTCATTATAGATATATTAGCATCACATCTTAAGGAACCTTTCTCCATGTCTCCACTACTTACTTCTAAATATCTTAATATTTTCCTTAATTCTTGGAGAAATAACCTTGCTTCTTTTGCAGAGTGAATATCGGGTTCCGTCACTATCTCCATTAATGGAATACCACATCTATTTAAATCTACAAGGCTATATTCTGCCTCTGCTAATCTATCTCCTTCTCCCACATGAAGCAATTTCCCTGTATCTTCCTCTAAATGAATTCTCTTTAATCTAACCCTTTTTATTTCTGAATCTACCTCAAATTCTACATATCCACCTCTTGCTAAAGGAAGATCATACTGAGAAATTTGATATCCCTTTGGAAGATCGGGATAAAAATAATTTTTTCTATCGAATTTAGAAAAAGGAGATATTTCACAATTTAAAGCAAGAGCAGTTTTAATAAGAAGTTCTATAGCTTTTTTATTAGGTACAGGAAGAACCCCAGGCATTCCCATACAAATAGGACAAACAAGAGTATTTGGAGGAGCATTCTCATGATCAGTACTACAGGAACAAAACATTTTTGACTTCGTCAAAAGCTGAGCATGAACTTCTAAACCAATAACAGGAATATACATCATATTCTCTCCATACTGGGATATTTTTCTGAAAAATCCATTAATTTTTGAAAGGCATAAGATATCTGTAAAAGTTTATCTTCAGAAAAGAAAGGTCCAATAAATTGAAGTCCAATAGGTAAATTATCTTTAAATCCCGCAGGAATAGAAATAGCAGGAATCCCTGCAAGATTCACAGGTATAGTTAAAATATCTGTAAGATACATCTGTAAAGGATCAGTTATTTTTTCTCCTAATTTAAATGGAGGGATAGGACTTGTAGGCGAAACTATTAAATCTACTTTTTTAAAAGCGGATTCAAAATCCTGACGAATAAGAGTTCTCACTTTTGCAGCTTTTAGATAATAGGCATCATAGTATCCTGCAGATAGAGCATAAGTTCCCAAGATTATCCTTCTCTTTACCTCATTCCCAAAACCTTCCCCCCTTGAAACTTTATAAAGAGAAATTAAGTCTTTTTGATCTCTGTTTCTATATCCGTAATGAATTCCGTCATATCTTGCCAAATTTGAACTTGCTTCTGATGTAGCAATCAGATAATATGTAGGTAATGCATATTCTACGGTGGGGAGAGAAATCTCAATTAATTCTACACCTAAATCCTTTAATACTTCTAATGCTGAATCTAAAACTTCTAAAACACTCTTTTCTACTCCTTTGCCCCACATTTCCTTGGGAATACCAATTTTCCATCCTTTAACCTTTTTTCCCAGAGAATCCAAATAATTGGGAGGAGAATAGGGAGAAGATGTGGAATCCTTGGGATCATATCCTGCTATTGCCTGAAGAATTATTGCCAGATCTTCAACCTTTCTTGCGAAAGGCCCAATTTGATCTAAAGATGATGCAAAGGCAACCAGTCCATATCTTGAAACTAATCCATAGGTGGGCTTTAACCCTAAAACACCAGTAAAACTTGCTGGCTGTCTTATAGAACCTCCTGTATCAGAACCAAGAGACAAAGGAGATTCACCTGTTGCCACAACAACAGCGGAACCACCAGAAGATCCTCCAGGAACTCTTTCTAAATCCCACGGATTTTTTGTGGGTCCAAAGGCAGAATTCTCAGTAGAAGATCCCATAGCAAATTCATCAAGATTTGTTTTTCCAATTATTATCGCTCCCTTTTCTTTTAGCTTTTTTACTACTTCAGCATCATATGGAGGAATAAAATTAGCTAATATTTTTGACGCACAAGTAGTAAGAAGATCTTTAGTTAATATGTTATCCTTTATTGCTACTGGAATACCATATAAAATTAAATCTTCACTAAATTTTAAACTTTCAACCCTTTTTATTTCTCTCTCGATATAGTCTAAATTAATAGTAATAAAGGCATGAACATGAGGTTCCCATTTTTCAATAACTTTCAAATATTTTTCTACAACTTCTCTAACAGTTATTTCTTTCCTCAAGTATAAATTATGAATCTCCTTTATAATTCCCATTTCTTAACCTCAAATATTTTTTACAATTTTGGGAACCTTAAAACAGTTATTTTCAACTTCTGGAGCGTTTTTAAGAATTAACTCTTGTTCCATACTTTCCTTTACTACATCATCTCTCCATACATTATTAAGAGGAAGAACATGAGCCATGGGTTCCACATTTGAAGTGTCCAATTCCTGCAATTTTTGGAAATAATTTAATATCTCCTCAAGCTGTTTTGAATAAAGCTCTTCTTCCTCTTCTGTTAAATTTAATCTTGCAAGATGGGCTGTTTTTTTAAGTTGTTGAATAAAATCTCTAATCATTTTAGTATAGGTGACAAGCAGTAAAATGTTTCATTTTTACTTCCTTTAACTGAGGCTCAACCTTTGAACATATATCCATGACATAAGGGCATCGAGGATGAAACCTACATCCTGATGGAGGATTCACAGGACTTGGTACATCCCCAAGAAGAATTACTTTTTTTCTTTTTTCTGCTATTTCAGGATCTGGAATGGGAACGGCAGAAAGTAAAGCTTGAGTATATGGATGAAGAGGAGAATTATAAAGTTCTTCATTTTGTGCAATTTCCACAAGTTTTCCAAGATACATGACTAAAACTCTATCACATATGTGTCTAATAACGCTTAAGTCATGAGAGATAAAAAGATATGTTAATCCAAGTTCCTTTTGAAGATCTTGCATAAGATTAATTATCTGAGCTCTTACAGAGACATCTAATGCAGAAGTAGGTTCATCAGCAACAATAAATTTTGGATTTAATGCAAGAGCTCTTGCAATTCCAATTCTTTGTCTTTGTCCGCCGCTAAATTCATGGGGATAACGATTAGCATGGTAAGATGCAAGTCCTACTAATTCTAATAATTCCTGAATTCTTTTTTGTTTTTCTTTATTATTATTTACAGCTTTATGAACTTCTAATGGTTCACTAATAATTTCACTTACAGTCATTCTGGGATTTAAGGCGGAATAGGGATCTTGAAAAATAATCTGCATATCTCTTCTTACCTTCCTTAACTCATTTTGAGAAAGCTTTGTTATATCCTTTCCCTCAAAAATAATTTCACCCTCTGTAGGTTCAATAAGTCTTATAATAACTCGTGCTACTGTAGATTTTCCACATCCAGATTCCCCAACTAAACCTACAGTTTCCCCTCTTTTTATATTAAAAGATATATCATCTACTGCTTTTACATCTCCCACATGTCTTGAAAAAACTACTCCTCTTTTTATAGGAAAATATTTTTTTAGATTTCTAACTTCCAATAAATTTCCATTATTGTTCATTTCTACCTCCTGACCTTTTCTGCATGAATGCATCTTACAAGATGTCCTTCTTCGATTTCAATCAATTCTGGAATTTGCTCTAAGCATTCCTTCGTCCTGTAACTACATCTTTCAGCATAATAACAATAATTTGGTAAAGTAATCAAATCAGGAAGCTGTCCCTCAATAGCATTTAATCTTTCTTTTCTAACATCTAACCGAGGAACAGATTCTAGTAATCCAATAGTATAAGGATGGGCAGGATGTTTAAAGATTGTTCTAAGGTCAGCATATTCTACAACCTTTCCTGCATACATAACTAATACATCATCACAATATTCTGCAACAATTCCCATATCATGAGTAATTAATATTGTAGACATCTGAAATTCTTTTCTCAATTGCTTTATTAATTCTAAAATCTGAGCTTGAATAGTAACATCTAACGCTGTTGTAGGTTCATCTGCAATTAAAATCGAAGGATTACAAGATAAAGCCATAGCAATCATTACTCTTTGCCTCATTCCTCCACTAAACTGGTGAGGATAGTCATTTATCCTTTTGTCTGCCTCAGGAATTCTAACCAATTCTAACATTTCTATAGCTTTCTTTTTTGCACTCTTTTTATCTAATCCCTGATGGAGAGTAATCGCTTCTATAATTTGATCCCCAATAGTAAAAACAGGATTTAAAGAAGTCATAGGATCTTGAAAAATCATAGATATTTTATTTCCTCGAATCTGACGCATTTCTTCTTCAGATTTTTTTAAGAGGTCTTCTCCATTAAATAATACTTCTCCACTGATGATTTTTCCCGGGGATTGAACTAATCTCATAATTGAAAGAGCAGTAACACTCTTTCCACACCCTGATTCTCCTAAAATTCCTAAAGACTTTCCAGGAAATAATTTAAAACTTACTCCATCTACTGCTTTTACTATACCCTCATCAGTGAAAAAATAGGTTGATAAATTTTTAACTTCCAATAAAACTTCTTCCCTTATCAATTATTATAAGACCTCCTTAATGAATAAAATAAAGGTTGAGGTTATCTCCTCAACCTAATTTTAATTTTTACTGGTGCCGAGGCCGGGATTTGAACCCGGACGGGTTTGCACCCATAGCACCCTCAATGCTACGTGTCTGCCTAATTCCACCACCTCGGCTCCTTTTTATCTTTGATTATAAATTCTATCTCATAATTGTCAAGATTTTGTTGTGGTCTTTTTAGAAGATTTTTCTTCTACTATTGAAGGTTCCTCTATTCCCCAGACTTTTCTAATTTCCTTTTCTATCTCATCTGCAATTTCCGGATGATCCCTTAAGTAAGTTTTTGCATTTTCACGTCCCTGTAATCTTATATCTTTATATATATACCAAGTTCCACTCTTCTCAATAATCTTTGTTTCTATACCTGCATCTAAAATACAACCTTCCCTTGAAATTCCCTCTCCATAGATCAAATCGAATTCTCCTTCTTTAAAGGGAGGAGCAACTTTATTTTTAACAACTTTTACCTTTACTCGAGTTCCTGTAACTTCACTTCCTTCCTTCATTGACTCTGCCTTTCTCACTTCAATTCTAACTGATGCATAAAACTTTAATGCTCTTCCTCCAGGGGTTGTCTCAGGGTTTCCAAAGAATGTCCCTACTTTTTCTCTAAGCTGATTAATAAATATCGCTACTGTTTTTGATTTACTAATAACTCCTGTAAGTTTTCTTAATGCCTGAGACATTAAACGAGCTTGCAATCCAATAAAGGCGTCTCCCATTTCTCCTTCTAGCTCTGCACGAGGCACCAATGCAGCAACAGAGTCTATAACAATTACATCTACTGCCCCACTTCTTACAAGAATCTCTGCAATTTCTAAAGCTTGCTCCCCTGTATCAGGTTGAGAGATAAGAAGATTTTCCAGGTTTACTCCCAGTTTTTTCGCATAATTAGGATCCAATGCATGCTCTGCATCTATAAAGGCAGCAACTCCACCCCTTTTTTGTGCAGATGCAATAATTTGCAAGGCAACTGTTGTTTTTCCCGAACCTTCGGGCCCATAAAGTTCAATAATTCTTCCTCTAGGAACTCCTCCAACTCCTAAAGCATAATCCAAAGTAAGAATTCCTGTAGGAATTACCTCTACCTGGAAGCGTTCTGTGCTTCCCAAACGCATTATGGAACCTTTCCCAAACTCTTTTTCTATTTGAGATATGGCAGCCTCTAAACTCTTTTCCTTATCAATTTCCTTCATTTTTTTTACTCCTTTTATAAACAGTTTCTGAAATAAGTTTAACAACAAAAGAACAATTCTGTCAATTTTTACTCTTATTAAACCATTCTATCTTGTTTTCTTTTCCTTTTATTAATCTTTTTATATTAGGTATATGGCGAAAGATAATGAATAAGCCTACAAGAATTGAACCTATCAGATATTCTTTAGGTGGTCTTTCCAAATAATATAGAATAAAAGGAAAAATTATTGAGCAAGTTATAGAAGCTACAGATTTATATTTTGTCAAAAAAGCAATCAATATTCCAAGAGGAAGAATAAGAGAGGTTGCCTTTGGAAAAAGATAAAGAAGAATTCCAAAACTCACCCCTACACTTCTTCCTCCTTTAAAATTAGCAAATAAGGGATAGGAATGACCGATTATGGCAAATCCTGCAGAAAGAAGAGTAAATAAATAATCCTTGGGAACAATTCTTTGAGTAAGAAAAATTGTTAAAACTCCTTTTCCTACATCCATTACTCCAGTAATAATTGCAGGACCCCATCCTAAAGTTCTTAATACGTTCGTTGCGCCAAGATTTCCACTCCCATAATTTCGGACGTCAATCCCTTTCCATAATTTTCCCACAATTAAAGCACTGGGAATGGAACCTAGAAGATAGCCTAAAAAAAGAATAATTACCTTTTCCATTATGTTCTACCTCTTACTTCAAATATTAAAGGTGTCCCTATAAAAGAGAAATAATCTCGAAATTCATTCTCAAGAAAGTTTATAACATTTGATTTAACAAGTTCAGGATAATTTACAAAGAGAATAAATCTAGGGGGAGCTATATCTACCTGAGTTATATAGAAAAACTTAAGAAGTTTACCCTTTTTGCTAAAATTGACTTTTTCTACAATTTCTCTTAAAGCTTGGTTTAACTGCGATGTGGGAATTCTAATATTTCTTATGGAATATAGTTTCTCAACCCATGGAATGATTTTTTTTACATTATAATTTTTTATAGCGGATGTAAAAATATATGGAAAATAATCAAAAGGTTCCAATTGAATTTTTAAAGTTTTTTCTAATTCTCTTCTTGCATTTAAAGAAGGAATAAGATCAGTTTTGTTGAAAATAATAAGACATGACTTACCTTTCTCTTCAATATAATGTAAAATCCTTTTTTCTTGTTCCCTTATTCCAATAGAAAGATCTATTACCATTAAAACTACATCAACTTTTTTTACTGTTTGTAGTGCCTTTCTTACTGATAATTCTTCTAATCCCTCTTCAACCCTCGACGGTCTCCTTAATCCAGGAGTATCTACAATTATATATTTTCTACCATTATATTCCCAAAGAATATCTATAGCATCTCTTGTAGTTCCCGGAATTTCACTAACAATATTTCTATATTTACCAATAAGAGCATTAAGAAGAGATGATTTTCCACTATTTGGTCTTCCCACAAAAGCAAATTTTATAACCTTTTCTTGCTCCTCTTTAATTTTAGAATAGGGAAGATATTCTAAAATTTTTGAAATTAATTCATCTAAATTATCTTTATGAAGAGCGGATATAGGAAGAATATTCTCAAATCCAAGAGATGTATATACTGCTAGATACTCTTCTCTATCAATTCTTCCTTCCATTTTATTTACCACTAAAATCACTGTCTTACTTGCTTTTCTCAAAATATCTGCAAATTCTAAATCTAAGCTTGTTAATTCTTCTCTTCCATCTACAACAAAAATTAGAAGATCACTAGTATTAATCACTTCTAAAATTCTCTCTTGAAGTATATTACTTAAGGAATCTGATAGCCCCCATCCAGCAGTATCTATTATATAAAAAAATTTTCCCTCATATTCACAAAGATGAACTAAAGGATCTCTTGTAACTCCTGGAATATCTGCAGTAATGGCCTTATTTTCTCCTGAAATTCTATTAAAAAGAGTCGACTTTCCAACGTTTGGTCTTCCCAAGATGCTTACTACAGGAATGTCTTCTCTTAAATATAATAAATCTCTAAAGGAAACCATTCTCTCAACCTTTCTACAACATCATTTATAAAAGAATCAGGAGTTGAAGTTCCACTTATTATACCTATTTTATCTTCCTCTTTAAACCAATTTTTCTCCAATTCTTCAATATTTTCTATATGATAAGCTCTTTTATATTTTTTAGCTATTTGAAATAATCGCTTTGTATTTGCGCTATTTTTCCCTCCCAAAACTAAAATAGTATCTAAATCCTTTGAAAGATAATCTAATTTTCTCTGTCTTTCTTCTACTTCAGGACATATAGTATTAAATATTCTTATTTCTTTTCCTTTATCTAAAATTTTATCTATTATTTTTTTCACGTCTTCCCAATTTTGAGTAGTTTGGGAAACAACTCCAATTCTGGGAAATTTTTCTATCTTATCTAAATCTTCAATTTTTTGGATTACAACTCCTTTTCCATTAGTATAACTTAGAATACCTTTAACCTCTGGATGATTTTCTTCTCCTATAATAATTACCTTATATCCATTTTTTGTTAAAAATTCTGAAAGAATTTGAACTCTTTTTACTAAAGAACATGTGGCATCAAAAATTTCATTCCCTAAATTTTTATATTCTTCAAGTTCTTCCTTTGGCAATCCATGAGCTCTAATTATCAAAACTTTATTTCTCGGCTTTTCTCTTGAATCCCACATCTTTATATTTTTAAAAGCCAGCTCTTCTATTACTCTTGGATTATGAACTAAAGTTCCTAGGGTAAAAACTTCTTCCTTTTCACCCCTTATTTTCATAGCTAAATTTATAGATTTTCTGACACCAGAACAAAAACCTATAGGAGTTATTAAAAATATTTTCATTTTATTAATGTTGATATTGACTCTTTCATTTTTTGATTTATTTTTACAATATCTTCCTTTGTTGGCTTTAAAATCTTAGGAACTTCTATAGGCTTTCCTATTTTAACTATAACCTTGTAATTGAATTTTGGAAATTTTCTCCCTCTACCCCATATTTTATCAGTTCCAATAATTCCTATAGGCACAATTTTAAGACCATACTGAAGAGCTAAAGTTGCTGCACCAGCCTTAAAAGATAGTAAACCCTTATCAGGATTTATATTTCTTGTTCCCTCTGGAAAAATTACTAATATATTTTTTTTCTCAATTAACTCCTTTATCTTTTTCCAAGATTCCTTTTTGAATTCCTTTCTATTAACATTAACTGCTCCCAGCCATTCTAAGAAGGGTCTTGCAATGGAGAATTTAAAGATTTCTTCTTTAGCCAGATAATAAAGTCTAAAATCATAAATAGCTCCAATTAAAATAGGATCTAGAAGACTTAAATGATTTGCAGTAATAAGATAAGGAGGATTAGGAAGATTCTCTATTCCATATACTTTATATCCCCAAATAATTTTTAATAGGATCCGGACAATATATGCAAGGAATTTATAAAAAAACTTAGATATTTTTTTCATCATATTCTCGTAGATTTTTTATATGTTCCATAATTAAACTAGTAAATTTTTCTTCATTCTCTTTTGTTTTTTCAAACTCATAATATACAGGATTTCCAAAAATAACTTTTAACTTCCCTTTTAAACGGGGAACTTTTTTCTCAGGAGGCCATATTTTATATGCCCCAATAATAGCAGTAGGTATAACAGGAACATTTCTACGGGAAGCAAAATATCCAACTCCTCTTCTTGGACCTTTTGTTTTATTTGAAAATTTTCTTGTTCCTTCAGGAAATATCACTAGAACATTTCCTTCATCTAAAGCTTTAAATACTTTTAATATTGCAGACTTCTCTGGATGTTCTCTTGTCACAGGAATTCCTCCTAAAAATTTTGCTATTCTTCCCCATATAGGATAATCAAATCTTTCAATCTTCCCAAGAGCTTTAACTAAGCGTGGAACTACTGATGCTACTGCTAAAATATCTAAGCTACTCTCATGATTCGGAGCAATAATGACAGGCCCCTTTTTGGGAATATTTTCTAATCCCTTTACTTCAAGTTTATAAAGACTCCTTAGAAGAATTCTAAAAAGTAAAGCTAATTCTTTATATATTATAGCTTGAAAAATATTGTTATAGTTCCTCCTTTTCATAAGGAATACCGTCAGCTGCTGGAGCAGTTGCTTTTCCAACAACACCCGCAAGAATTAACATAGTAAGAATGTAAGGAATCATTTGAATAAACTGAGTAGGAATTCCTACTCCTTCCAATCGCATTCTTATTGCCTCTGCTAAACCAAAGAGAAGGCATGCCCCTAAAGATCCAAATGGAGTCCATTTACCAAAAATCATTGCGGCTAAAGCAATAAATCCTCTTCCTACTGTCATGGTTTCCACAAAAACTCTTGCATGTTCCAAAGATAAAAATGCTCCTCCTACTCCTCCAAGAAATCCACTTATAAGGACTGCAATATATCTATATAGATACACATTTATTCCCAAAGTATCTGCAGCATGAGGATTTTCCCCTACCGATCTTAACCTTAAACCAAATACTGTTTTAAACAATATAAAATGAGAAAAAATGACAGTAAAGAACATTATAATAATTAGAGGAGAAAGATTTAAAAAAAGTTTACCAATACCAGGAATTGAAGATAAACCTGGAATAGACCAGGGAGCTAATCCTTCTAAGTGGGGGGAGGATCCCGCTGCTTTAAAAATTAAACGAGATAAGAAAGTAGTACCTCCTGTTGCTAGCATATTTAAAGCAACACCGCTTACAATTTGATTAACTTTAAAGTTAATAGAGACGATTGCATGAATCAAAGAAAGAAAGGTTCCAAATATTCCTGCCATAAAAATGGCAAACCAAGGATTTTTAAAAAAGTAGACAAATACTGCTGCAAAAAAAGCACCTACAAGCATTATTCCTTCTAAAGCAATATTCACAACTCCACTTCTTTCTGAATATACTCCCCCCAGAGAAGCAAAAGCTAAAGGTGTTGCCATTCTTATTGCAGAAGCTATAGTCTCCCAAGAAAAGAGAGCAGAAATCATTTAAAATTTCCTCCTTCTCATAATCATCCTTGTAAATATTTCATTTCCTACTGCAACAGTAATAATAATTAACGCTTGTAATATTGATATAATTTCCCTTGGTATATGAGTAAATACATCCATACCAATTGCCATTCTATATAAAGCTCCAAAGAGTAAAGAAGCAAAAAGAATCCCAACAGGATGATTCTTTCCTAATAATGCTACAGCAATACCAGTAAATCCCAGTCCATGAGAAAAATTATCAAGAAATCTATGTCTATATCCTAAAACATCATTAATACTTGCCAATCCAGCTAACGCTCCAGAAAGAAACATTGTTTTTATTATAGTTCTTTGTATGTTTATTCCACCATTTTCTGCTGCCAAGGAATTACTTCCTACTGCTCTAATTTCGTATCCAATTTTGGTCCTCCATAAAAGATAATAAACCAGAATAAGCATAAAAAGACTAATAAATAAAGAAGCATTAACAGGATTGCTTTCGGGAATATTTATTCCAAATTTTTGAAAGAAGCCTCCTAAACGAGGTAAAGTCGCAGACGGAGGAAGTTCTGCGGTCTGAGGTAGAGGATAAACCACTCCAGTCTCTCTTACTACGTTTACTACTAGGTAATTTGTTAAGGCATACGCAATCCAATTCATCATAATAGTATTTATAACTTCATGAACTCCTAGTTTAGCCTTTAAAAAACCAGGAATTCCTGCCCATATCATTCCTCCTACCATCGCGGATAATAAAACAATAGGAAAATGAATAATCCAAGGCATTTTAGGTAACGAAAGACCAACTACAGCGGAAAGTAATCCTCCCACTAATAACTGACCTTCTACTCCGATATTAAACAATCCACCCTTAAAGGCAACTGCAACAGCCAAACCTGCTAAAATTAAAGAAGTGGAATTAAATAGAACATATCCCCATCCTATGGGATTTCCTAAAGCAAAACCTATCACTTGAGCATATATTTCAATAGGATTGTATCCAAGAGATAAAATTACAAATCCTCCTAATATTAAAGCTAAAAGGACTGAAAATAAAGGACTTAATATATTCCATAATAGACCTTTCATAAAAGAATCTTCTTTCAAACTAAAGCCTCCTTTTCTAAATCTTGTTTTTTAATTCCCATCATATAATATCCTAATTCTTTTTCATCAATATCCTTGTTGTAAAAGGAACCAACTATTTTCCCATTATACATAACTAAAATTCTATCACTTAAATTTAAAATCTCATCTAAATCTGCAGAAACGAGAAGAACCGCCTTTCCTTCATCTCTTAGTTTAACTAAAAGTTTATAAATAAACTCCGTAGCTCCAATATCTAATCCTCGTGTAGGCTGAGAAGCTATAAGAAGATATGGAGAAATACTAATCTCTCTTCCTGCAACTATTTTTTGTTGATTCCCCCCAGAAAGATTTCTTACTGGAATTTTAACATTTGGAGTTCTTACATCATACTCCTTCACTAAATTTTCTGCATTATTAAAAATTGCCTTATAATCAAGGAATAATCCCCTTGAAAAATTTGGTAAGTAATGAAGCCCTAATATAGCATTTTCTGCTAAAGAAAAATCAAGAATAAGTCCTCTTTTATGTCTATCTTCGGGTATATGTCCCAATAAAGCTCTTCGTTTTAAAACTGATTCCTTAGAAACATCTTTTCCTTTTATATAGATTTTTCCTTTTTCAATAGGTAATAACCCTACCAACGCCTCAACTAATTCCGATTGTCCATTTCCTTCTACTCCAGCAATTCCTACAATCTCTCCTTCCCTTATATTAAAACTTACATCTTTAACCGCTATTAAACCTCTCCTGTTTTTTACTGTGAGATTTTCTACCTTCAAGACTTCCTCTCCCGGTTTATAAGAACCTTTCTCTACTTGCAAAAATACTTCTCTTCCTACCATGAGTTGTGCTAATTCTTGCTTATTAGTCTCTTTTGTATTTAGGGTTTTAACTACCTTTCCTCTTCTCATAACAGTTACTCTATGAGATATAGCTAAAACTTCATTCAGTTTATGAGAGATAAAAATTATAGTTTTCCCTTGTGCATTTAATTTTTTTAATATATTAAAAAGCTCCTCAACCTCTTGGGGAGCTAAAACTGAGGTAGGTTCATCAAGAATTAAAATATCAGCTCCTCTATATAAAAGTTTCAATATTTCAACTCTCTGAGCTTGACCTACAGAAAGACTCTCTACTTTTGCATTAGGATCTATATTAAATCCTATACTTTCCGATAAGTTCTTTACCTTTAAAACTGCTCTATCGTAATCCAAAGATAATTTTTTCTTCGGCTCTGATCCAAGAATAATATTTTCCACCACAGTAAAAGGTGGAATTAGCATAAAATGCTGATGAACCATACCAATTCCTAGGGAAATAGCAACTTTAGGTTCCGTAATATGTACTTCTTTTCCCCTTATAAATATCTTTCCTTTATCAGGACGATATAATCCATAAAGAATTTTCATCAAAGTAGATTTTCCTGCACCATTTTCTCCAACAATTGCATGAATCTCTCCTTCTTTGATGGAAAGATTAATACTATCATTTGCTATAACCCCAGGAAATTTTTTTACAATTCCCTCTAATTTAATAATTTCATTCACTTCCTAATCCTCCAGTCTTTCAAAAAACTCCCCCTGCCGCATATTTAGACAGGGGGAGTTTTTCGTTTTATTTCTTTAGATATTTTGCCTTAAATTCTTCAAAAGTCTTATCATCATAGGGAACAATAATTTCTTTATTTATTATCTTCTTCTTTAAAACATCTACATGATTTTTAACCTTAAGAGGAATTAAGTTTTTTGTATATTCACTATATTCATAATCGACTCCACCATTAGCTAATCCAAAATATCTAGGACCTCCCTTAAATTTTCCTTCAACTACATCCTTTACTGTGAGATATATAGCCTCATCAACCCTCTTTAGCATACTTGTAATAATTCGCCCAGGAGCAATCCAAGCTTGAGGAGAATCTACACCAATAGCATATTTTCCTGTCTCTTTAGCTGCCTCAAAAACTCCTTCTCCTGATGCTCCTGAAGCGTGATATATAATATCTGCGCCTTGTTTATATTGAGCTAAAGCTAATTCTTTTCCTTTTACTGGATCTTTAAATGCTTCCCCTGTTACTCCTATGTAATTAATTAATACCTTTACTTTAGGATTTACATACATAGCACCTGCTTTATATCCTACCTCAAATTTATGAATCAAAGGAATATCCATTCCCCCTACAAATCCTACAATGTTTGTTTTAGTCATTAATCCAGCAATAGCTCCTACTAAAAAGGAACCCTCATGTTCGTTGAATAGAAGCGAAGAAACATTTGGAAATCCTTCCACATATCCATCTACTATTGCAAATTTTACCTTTGGAAATTCTGTC
The DNA here is from genome assembly GCA_025060475.1 of Dictyoglomus sp. Classification (NCBI taxonomy): domain Bacteria; kingdom Pseudomonadati; phylum Dictyoglomota; class Dictyoglomia; order Dictyoglomales; family Dictyoglomaceae; genus Dictyoglomus; species Dictyoglomus sp. The sequence continues at coordinate 19,227 of JANXBZ010000007.1, forward strand.
GCAACTTTGATTATAGCATCAGTGAATAAGAATCCTACACCAACTACTAAATCGTAATTCTGCTCTGCCAAAGTTCTTAATAGCTCTTCTCTATTTGCTCCTCCAGGACCTGGCTCCATATCCTTTCCTTCAACCTTAAGAAGTTTTATAGCTTTTTGAAGTCCTGCGTAGGCAGCATCATTGAAGGACTTATCTCCTCTTCCACCTACATCATAAACAATACCAATTCTAAATTTTTTTTGAGCTGTAATTGGACTTAAAGAAAAGATGAGAATTAGAAGAACTAAAGATAAAATAAATCCCTTTTTCATAACAATACCTCCTCGATATATTAATTTTTTAAAAAAAAGATAACTAAACATCATTGTTTAAACTCTTTATCACCTCCTTTTATAACTTTTTTAGGCTTTCCTTCCCCTTGAGATGTTACATATCCTTTTTCTTCTAGAATATCGAGTATACGCGCTGCTCTATTATATCCTATTCTAAATCTCCTTTGAATATAGGAGGTAGAAATAATTTTTCTTCCTTCTAGAAGATTAACCACTTGAGGAAGCAATGGATCTTCTGTAAAGGCTTCTTTTTCTTCTTTATCTTCTTTTTTAATTTCTAGAGAAATAGAAGATTCAACATCAGAAAAAGTTTCATAAAGATAATTAACAACTTTTTTAATATCTTTCTCTTCAACAAATGGAGCTTGTAATCTTAGTGGTGAGGTACTCATTATAGGTAGATAAAGCATATCCCCCTTTCCGAGAAGTTTTTCTGCACCATTATCATCTAAAATAATTCTTGAATCAACTTGAGAGGAAACAGCAAAGGCAATCCTCGAGGGAATATTTGCTTTAATAAGGCCTGTTATCACATCAACAGAAGGACGCTGAGTTGCAACAACTAAATGGATTCCAGCAGCTCTTGCTTTTTGTGCTAGTCTACATATCATATCTTCGACTTCTTTTGGTGCTACCATCATAAGATCATTTAATTCATCAATAATAATAATAATATATGGAAGATTCTCCTTTATTATATTTAGTTCTCTATTTTTATACTCGTCTATATTTCTTACTTCTTCCTCTGCAAATATTTTATATCTTCTTTCCATTTCATTTATTGCCCACTTTAATACAGAGGATGCTTCGTGATATTCAGTTATTACAGGATACCAAAGATATTTTTTATAAAGTTTGTTATACAGAGAAAGTTCTACTCTTTTTGGATCTATCATTAAAAATTTAAGATTTGTAGGATTATGTTTGTAAAGAAGACTTAATATAAGGGTATTAATAAACATACTCTTACCAGAACCTGTAGTTCCTGCAATAAGAAGATGAAGCATATCTGCTAAATTACCCACCTGAGGTTTTCCTGCTAAATCCTTACCCAAAGCAATAGGAAGAGAATAAGAGGTATTCTGAAAATTCTTACTCTCTAATATTTCTCTTAAATATACCCTTGTAGGTTTCTTTCTTGGAACCTCAATTCCAATTAAGGATTTTCCTGGAACAGGAGTTTCAAATCTTATACTGGGGACTGCTAAAGCAAGAGCTAAATCATTGGCTAAACCTAATATTTTATTTACTCTTATTCCAGGTGCTAAAGACACATCAAATCTTATTACCGAAGGACCTATATGATATTCTTCAACCTTTGTGTCTATTTTAAAATTCTTAAAAGTACTTTCTATTTTTTCTGCGATCCTTTCTAAATCTTCTTCTTCATTTACAGAAGTGCCAAAAGATAACAAGTCTAATGGTGGTGGAAAGACTCTAGGAATTGAAATATTAATCTCTTCTACTTCCATTTTCGATTCTCTTATATTCTTTATTTCCTCTTTAATTTTTTCAATTCTTTTTACTTTTTTTGTTTTATTTCCTTCTTTTTTTCTAGAGATATTTATTTTAAAGAGAGGTAAATAGTATATGGAGAGAAGAAAACATATTAAAGCAAGGAATAAAGAACCTGCTATTCCTAGGAAATTATAAAGCACTCTTTTTAAATTAATCCCAAATTTACCACCTAAATCTTGTAGTCCACTGACGAATAGAATTAAAGAAAAAATAATTAATAAGCTAAAAGAAAGGAGAATATAAGCAAGAATATCATTTTTTTTGAATTCTCCTTTTAAAAGAGTATATATAATAAACCCTTGAAGAATTAAAAAGAGAAAATTATATATACCAAAAAAATCTTCCAAAAAATTTACAAGAAATCTTCCAAGAGTACCTGCCCCATGAGGCATAAGCCAAGAAAAAATTAAAAATAAATTTAAGAATATTAAAATAAGGCCTATAACAACCCTTCTTGGCATTTTATATTTCCCATAATATAGGTATTAAAAAAGGTCTTCTTCTTATTTCCTGAAAGAAAAAATCTTCTAATGTTTCTTTTAATAAATTTTTCTTATCAATTTTATTTTTGGAATTATTAATTTTAGCCATTTCTTGAAAAAGATTTCTTATTCTTTTTTTTGCTTTTTCAAAAAGTTCTTCCGCTTCTTTTTCAAAAACAAATCCCCTTGAAATTATTTCTGGACCCTCTAAGATCAAGCCTGTAGCTTGATCTATCAATACTCCAATAACTACGACACCATCCTCGGATAATCTTCTTCTTTCTTTTAGAACAATATTTCCCACATCTCCGATTCCTAAACCATCTACATAAATATTCCCAGCATCAATTTTATCTACAACTCTCATTCCAGAATTATCCACTTCTAATACATGACCGTTTTCTAGAACTTTTATGTTTTCGTTAGAGTATCCCAAAGTCTGTGCTAATTTCTTAAATAAAACTAAGTGCCTATATTCTCCATGATATGGAATCAAATATTTTGGCCTTAAGAGATTTATAAGCATTTTTATTTCTTCCTGAGCTGCATGTCCAGAAACATGAACTCCTGCATTTTCTCCGTATATTACTTCTACCCCTTTTCTAAAAAGTTGATTTACTAAACGAAATACCATAACTTCATTTCCTGGAATAGGAGTTGTAGCTAAAACTACAGTATCATCAGGATTCAATGCCAATTGTTTATAAGAATAATTGGTAAGTAAAACTAATGCAGAATAAGGTTCTCCTTGACTTCCCGTGGATAAAACTAGCACCCTTTCCTTAGGAAGAGAGTTAACATCTTTTATATTTATTAATATTCCATCTGGAATATTAAGATATCCAAGTTTATTTGCTACTTCTATATTACTTACTAAACTTTTACCTGCAATAGCAATTTTCCTGTGATATTTTATTGCAACATTTATAGCTTGTTGAATCCTATGAAAATTTGAAGCAAAAGTTACTAAAAATATCCTACCTTTAGCAGTACTGAAAATACTCTCAAAAGTAGATCTTATAGTACTTTCAGAAGGAGTTATACCCTTTTGCTCAATATTTGTAGTATCACAGATTAAAGCTAAAACTCCTCTTTCTCCAAATTCCGCCAACTTTCTAAAATCTGTTGTATTTCCGTCTATGGGACTTTGATCAAATTTAAAGTCGCCACTGAGTATTATCAAACCTAAAGAGGTCTCAATAGCAAAACCTACAGAATCTGGAATACTATGAGTTTGCCTAAAAGCTTCAATGGAGAAAGAACCTATAGTAAATCTCTCTCCAGGCGTAATCTTAATTAATTTCTTTTCTATATTAAATTCTTCTAGTTTCTTTTCTACAAGTCCAAGAGTTAAAGGAGTTCCATATATGGGAACATCTAAATCTTTTAAGATAAAAGGTAATGCTCCTATGTGATCTTCATGTCCATGGGTCAATAATATTCCTTTAACTTTATTTTTATTAGAAAGAATATAGGAGATGTCTGGAATAACAAAATCTACTCCAAACATCTCCTCATTGGGAAACATTAGTCCTGCGTCGAATATTAATATCTCATCTTCATATTGAAAAAGAATCATGTTTTTTCCAATTTCACCACATCCACCTAAAGGAATAATTCTCAACTTACCACTACTCATTTACACTAAATCCAAACTCCTTTAATCTTTTTATTAACTCTTGCCTATTTTTATCATCTATAGGAGATAAGGGTAATCTACAATTTCCCACATTATAACCCAATAACTTTAATGCTTCCTTAAGAGGAATGGGATTTGTAGTTAAAAATAATGCTCTAAAAATTGGGAAAAGCTTTAGATGAATCTCTGTCGCTTTTTCTATTTTTCCTTCAAAATATGAATCTATCATAGCTTTTATTTCCCTTCCAACTATGTGGGAAGCCACACTTACTACTCCATCTCCTCCAATACTTAGTAAAGGCAAAGTCATTGAATCATCTCCACTATAAAGTAAAAAAGGACGAGGAAGAAGTCTTCTTATTTCTGACATTTGATTAAGATCTCCACTGGCTTCTTTAACTCCTACAATATTCTTAAAATCTTTAGCAAGTTTATATAATGTATCGGGAAGAATATTTACTGCAGTTCTCGAAGGAATATTATATACAATTATTGGCAAAGATGTAGATTCCGCAATAGCACCAAAATGTTTATAAAGACCATCTTGAGGAGGTCTATTATAATATGGTGCTGTAGCAAGAATCCCATCGACTCCAATTTTTTCTGCTTCTTTTGTCAATTCAATAGATTCTTTTGTACAATAATTTGTAGTTCCCGCAATTATCTTTACTCTTCCCTTTGCAACATGCTTAACCCTCTCAAAAAGTTGCAATTTTTCTTCAGAAGATAGAGTAGGCGACTCACCTGTAGTTCCAGAAACTACAATACTATCAGAACCATCTTCAATTAATTTTTCTACTATCCTATCTACTTCTTTCCAATTGATTTCACCATTATCATCAAAAGGAGTCACCATTGCAGTTATTAATCTACCAAAATGTGTCATCTTACTCCTCCTCCTTTTCTAAAATTGTTTCTAACCCATAAAAAAAGCCAGTTCTCTTATATATTTCTCTAATTCCCAAGAGAACTCCTGGTATATAGCAATCTCTACTTATAGCATCGTGTCTAATAGTAAGAATCTGTCCTATTCCCCCAAAGATTATTTCTTGATGAGCCACTAATCCTGGTAAACGAATACTGTGAATATTTATACTATTTATTTTTCCACCCCTTGAGCCAGGAAGTTTTTCCACTTTCGTAGGATCAAAATGGATAAGATTTCTTTTTTTCATCTCTTCTGCCAAAATTTCTGCAGTAGCTATCGCAGTGCCAGAAGGAGCATCTATCTTTTCATTATGATGTAGTTCAATAATCTCTACGTCGGGAAAATATTTTACTAATTTTTTTGCTATTTGAATCATTAAAACTGCACCTAAAGCAAAATTGGGAGCAATTAATGTTGCAGATTTTTTTTCTTCTGTTTTTCTTTTAATATCCTCTATCATATCCTTTGATAAGCCTGTAGTACCTAAAATTACTTTTTTATTTAAATTTAAAGAAAAAATGGCATTTTTATAAGCAGATTCTGGATTTGTGAAATCTACGATAAGATCAAAAGGAAGTTCAGAACATTCCTCTATACTTCCTTTGACCGAGAGAGAGATATTTTCAAGATTAATCACCTTTCCATAGTCCATTCCTACTCCTTTAGGATCTACAGCTCCAGTTAATTCCATATCTTCAGAAGAAGCTATTGCTTTTCCTATCACTCTACCCATTTTTCCTAAGGCTCCACAAAGAACAACTTTTATACTCATAATAAATCACCTCTAGTTATTAATTTTTTAATTTTAGAATTCACTGGGCCCACTAAAGAGAGCGAAAAGGGTTTATTGAAAATATACTCTATGGTATTATGGACATCCTCTAAACTTACTCTTCTTATTTTTCTTATTGTCTCATAAGGAGAAATAATTTCTCCATAAATAGATAAAGAATCAAAATAATAAAAGAGTCTAAATCGGGGATTCTCTATTTGCATTAAAAAGTTATAAATACTCTGCTTTTTGGCTGTATCTAACTCTTCCTTTGTAATTCCTTCCTTCTTTATTTTTTCAATCTGATCTACAAGAGTGATAAGGGTTTTCTCAAAAAATCTTGGTGTTGTTGCAGTATATATTGCAAAAAGACTTGTATCTTTAAAACTTATACCTTGAGTTTCTACATTATAGACCAAACCATTCTTTTCTCGTAATTCTTGAAAAAGACGAGAACTTATTCCGCCTCCTAATATCAATGACAAAAGATAAAGAGAAAACTTTCTCTCATCTTGAGGTTTATAGCTTTCTGTTCCTAAAAAAAATTGAATTTGTTCAAAATTTTCTTCTTTTATCAATTTATTAGGTTTAAAGATGGGAGATGATAATTCTTCATAATAGGTATTTTCTACTTCTTTATAGAAGTTTTTTTCAACCATATCACATATTGTTTTAAAGGATAAATCACCACTCACAAGTATAGTCATGTTGTTTAAATTATATAATCTCTTATAAAAGTCCATTACTTTTTCTAGATTAAAACTTTCAATAGACTCTTCCGTACCTAAAATTTCTCGTGCAATAGGATGTCCATCCCAGGAGGATTTAAGAAAAAGATCTAAAGCAATTTCTTCAGGAGAGTCCCAATACATCTTTACTTCTTCCTTTACAACCTTTTTTTCTATCTCTAAATCTTCCGCCGTGAACTCTGGATTCAAAATTATTTCTGATAAAAGATTTAGACCCCTAGATAAATGAGCTTTTAAAATTTTTAATATGAAATAAGTACCTTCACGAGTTGTAAAAGCATCTAATTCTCCTCCCAATCTATCTATTTCCAGAGCAATATTTTTGTTTTTTCTATAATTATTCTTAAAAAGAAGGTGCTCTACTAAATGAGCTAAACCATGTTCATTTTGTTTTTCGTATCTTGAGCCTGAGTTAACAGCAATTATAATATCAACACTTTTTCTATATGGGGTAGTCTCAAATACTAATTTTAAGTTATTATCTAAAATTAAAATCTGTGGGTTCATCAAATATCGCGACGAGTTAAACTAATTCTTCCTTGAGAATCTATGGAGTCTACTTTAATTAAAATCTCATCTCCAAGATTTATTTCTTCTCTAACCTGTCTTTTACCTTTATTTATAGTTTTGAACTTTGAGATATGTAAAAGTCCTATCTTTCCAGGTAATATTTCCACAAAGGCACCATAATCTGTAACTCTTACTACTTTACCAAGAAATACCTCTCCTTCTTTAATATCTCTTGTGTACTCGTAAATTAGTTGGGAAGCCCTCTCTGCAGACTCCATATTAGGAGCAGATATAATTACTAAACCTTCAGGTTTTATACTAATTTCAGTTTTTGTCTCCTCAATGATTCTTTTTATATTTTTACCACTTGGTCCAATTAAATCACCAATTTTTGAGGGATTAATTTCTACAACTTTAATTCGAGGAGCATAAGGAGAAATCTCTGGTCTTGGGGCAGGAATAATTCTATCCATAATCTCTAATATTTTAAGACGTGCAGATCTTGCTTGGTAAATTGCTTTTTTAAGCATATCATAAGTAAGTCCATCTACTTTAATATCCAACTGAACTGCAGTTATTCCCTTTTTCGTACCTGCAATTTTAAAGTCCATACCTCCTAGAGCATCTTCCAAACCTTGTATATCTGTCAAAATTTCAAATTTTTCTCCATCTTTAATTAACCCCATAGCAACTCCTGCTACGGAAGATCTTATGGGTACACCAGCGTCCATTAAAGCTAAGCTACTACCACAAACACTTGCCATGGAGGTAGAACCATTAGACGATAAAACTTCGGAAACTAATCTTATTGTATAGGGAAACTCCTCTTCTTTTGGGATTAAAGGTAATAAAGCCCTTTCTGCTAACGCACCATGACCTATCTCTCTTCTTCCTGGTCCTCTTAAAGGTTTAATTTCCCCTACAGAGAAAGGGGGAAAATTATAATGATGCATATATCTTTTAGGAGGGCTTTCAATAACGCTTTCAATTATTTGTTCTTCTCCAGCACCAAGAGTTGCTACTGTAAGAACTTGAGTCTCACCTCTTTGGAATAATGCAGAACCATGAACCCGTGGAAGAACTCCCACACTACAACTTATAGGTCTTAATTCATCTAGGCTTCTACCATCTACTCTCCTTTTTTCTTTTAAAATTAAATCTTTTATAAATTCCTTTGCGATTTCATTTATAATTTCATCAACTTGAATTATTTTATTCCCATATATAGGTTCAAAAAATTTAGCAACTTTATTTTTTAAATCTTCTAATGCCTTTTGCCTTTCTGATTTACTTATAGTTAAAATCGCATTTCTAATTTCCTCTTCTGAGATATAATTTAATACATCTCTTTTTAAATTTTCATCGATTTTATAAGGAACATAAGGAAAAGGTTGAGGTTTAATTGCTTTTAAGATTTCTTCCTGTAACTCAATAGTATCTTGAAGGGCATAATGTCCTCTAATTACCCCTTCTATAAATACATCTTCTGGAACTTCAACTCCGTCTCCCTCTAACATAAATATCTTATCTCTTGTTCCCGCAACAACTAAATCTAATAATAAATTCGAAGCTTTTTCTGCTTTAGGATTTATTATCCAATTCTCTCCATCCCACCCTACCCTAACAGCTCCTAAGGGACCATTAAAAGGTAAACCAGCTAACATAATAGCACATGAAGCACCAATAATTCCTGGAATATCAGGATAATTCTCTTGGTCTACCGCTAAGACAGTAACAATTATCTGAACTTCATTTCTAAAATCCTTAGAGAAAAGAGGTCTTAAGGGTCTATCAATAAGTCTCGCCATTAAAATTTCATTTTCTGAAGGTTTTCCTTCTCTCTTTAAAAATCCACCTGGAATTTTACCAGCTGCATATAATTTCTCAACATATTCTACAGTCAACGGGAAAAAGTCAACATCTTCCTTAAAATCCTCAGAAGAGACAACAGTAACTAAAAGAACAGTTTCTCCATATTGTATTAAAAGAGAACCCGTTGCTTGCCACGCAACTTTTCCTATTTCGATTATTAGGTCTCTACCTGCAATTTCTTTTTTAAAGGTATAAGTTTCTGCCATATTTATTTTCTTAATCCTAATTCCTGAATCAATTTTTTATATCTTTCCATATCTTTCTCTTGAAGATATCTTAATAACTTTCTTCTTTTACCTATCATTTTTAAAAGTCCAACCCTTGAATGAAAATCTTTCTTATGTATCTTTAAATGTTCAGTAAGTTTTTTTATTCTCTCTGTTAATAAAGCAATTTGAACCTCAGGAGATCCTGAATCTTTTTCATTAATCCTAAATTTTTCAATTATTTCTCTTTTTTCTTCCTTTGTTAGAGCCATTTTTACCTCCTTATTCTTTTTCAAAAAATCGCCTATAGCAATGGTAACCCATCACTATAGGTTAGTTACTATTTTAGCACATTTCTTAATTTAATACCAGTATTTATGTAAAAAGAAAAACAAAAAGCTTTTTACATTTTTAACTCATTTTTACATTTATTAATTATTTCCAACTCTCTTTTCAATACCTCTTCTACTTTATTTAGTAAAACTAAGATATAGTCTTCTGCTTCCTTTTTAATTTCATTTGCCTCTTTTTTTGCTTCCTCAATTATTGTCTCCGCTTCCTTTTGGGCTTTTAAGGTAATATTACTTTCTCTCAGAAGATTCTCAGCTTTTTCTTTTGCAATTTTTATAACACTTTGAGCTTCTTCTTCGGCTTCTTTTAAGATTTCTTCTTTTCTTCTAATTATTCTTTTTGCCTCCGCTAATTCTTCGGGAAGAGTTCTATCCAAATCTTCTATTAAAGAAACTAACTTATTATAATCTATTACTACTTTTTCAAGCACAGGAATTATGAGACCTTTCTTAATAATACTTCTTATTTCTTCGATAATTTCAAAAGATCTATTTAGCATTATTACCTCGAAATTTCAAATAGAGTTTTTTAGCAACCATATCAGGAACCAAATCCTTAACACATCCACCAAACTTTGCAATTTCTTTAACCATGCTTGAGCTTAGATAAGCATATTTTGAATCTGTAACAAGAAATATAGTTTCACAATCGGGATATAATTTTTTATTTGCTAAGGCTTGTTGAAATTCATATTCAAAATCAGAGACAGCTCTTAAACCTCTTATTATAACCTTTGCTTCTACTTTTTTAAGATAGTCCACAAGAAGCCCATCAAAATGATCAACATAGACATTGCCTATATCCTTAACACTTTCTCTTAGCATTTCTAGTCTCTCTTCAAGGGTAAAAAGGGGAACTTTAGCTATATTTTGAGCTACAGCAACAATTAGTTCATCGCAAATATTTGCAACCCTTTTTATAATATCCAAGTGTCCATTAGTTACTGGGTCAAAGCTTCCTGGATAAACTGCTCTTCTAAACATTTTCATTTTTCCTCATGTAATAACTAAAAAAAGTCTCCCCAAAATTTTTTATATCATACAATTCTAAAACTTTAAAACTATTTTGCAGTTTTATTTTTTTGTGATGTTCAACAATAACTATTCCCTTCTCTTTTATCCATAATTTTTCTTCTAATAAATTTAATATCTCATTTATTTTTTTTCCATAGGAATATGGTGGATCCATAAATATAATATCAAATTTCTCGTGGAAATTTCTTTTCAGAAAAGAGAAAACATCCTGAAAAAAAATTTCAATTTTTTCCTTCACCCCTAAAATTTTTACATTATTTTTTAGCATTATTACGGCAGGTAAATAGTTTTCAACAAAAACAACTTTTTTTGCTCCCAAGCTTAAAGCCTCAAATCCTATTATACCTGAGCCTGAAAAGAGATCTAAAAAATAAGAGTTAATGATTTTATCTCCCAAGGAATTAAATAAAGAAGTTCTTGCCTGTTCCATGGTAGGTCTATATTTTTTTCCTCTTAAGGCTTTTATTTTTTTTCCCTCAAAGATTCCTCTAAGAATTCTTATTTCAGATGACAAGAGCTTTCTCCTTTTTTTCTTTTATAAGCCATTTTCTTATAAGACTATTTTCTTCCTTCTCCAAGTTAGCATCATCCTTTAAAATCTCAAAAGCTTCCTTTCTTGCAATTTCAAGAATTCTCAGATCTCTTGTAAGATCAGTCAAATGAAGATCAGGAAGCCCATGTTGTCTTGTACCGAAAAATTCTCCAGGTCCACGAATTTCTAGGTCTTTATTTGCAATTATAAAACCATCATTAGTGCTTACAAATACTTCTAATCTCTTTTTTGCCTCTTCTCCCTTAAGATCTGCTATTAGAAAACAGACAGAAGCAACTTCACCTCTTCCTATTCTTCCGCGTAATTGATGTAGTTGGGCTAATCCAAAGCGATGAGCGTCTTCGATTACCATAACTGATGCATTGGGTACATCAATACCTACTTCTATTACGGTAGTTGCCACCAAGATTTGGATTTTACCGTTTCTAAAATCCTCCATTATTTTTGCTCTCTCCTCTTTTGGAACCAAACCATGGATCAATCCAATATTAAAGTTAGGAAAAAACTTTTTTAATTTTTCATATAACTTAGTAGCAGATTCTGCCTCTAATTTTTCAGATTCTTCAATAAGAGGACACACAACATAAGCTTGTTTTCCTGACAATATTTCTTTCTGTACTAAAGAATAAACCTCTCTTCTTCTAGAAGTGGGATAAAGATAGGTACTAACAGGCTTTCTTCCAGGAGGCAAAGCATCTATTATGGAAACATCAAGCTCTCCATAGATTGTTATTGCTAAAGTTCTTGGAATAGGAGTTGCAGTCATAACTAAAAGATGAGGGTTCTCTCCTTTTTTCCATAGATTTGATCTTTGAACAACTCCAAATTTATGTTGTTCATCAATAATTACTAAACCTAAATTCTTAAACTTAACCCCCTCTTGAATCAAAGCATGAGTGCCAATTACTACAGATAAATTTCCAATTTTCAAATCTTCTAATATACTTAATTTTTCCTTCTTAGAAAGACTTCCAATCAGAAGACCAATCCTAACACCAAGAGGTTCAAAAAGAGGTCTTAATCTAGAATAGTGTTGTTCTGCTAATATTTCTGTGGGAACCATAAAAGCAGACTGATATCCATTTTCTACTGCCAATAGGACTGCCATTGCAGCTATAATGGTTTTTCCAGACCCAACATCTCCTTGTAATAATCTATGCATAGGTTTTCCCGACGAAAGATCTAATTTGATTTCATTCCAAACTTTTTCTTGGGCCGATGTTAATTTAAAAGGAAGTTTTTCAAGAAAAGTATTTAATAAGGAACTTTCCGTATTAAATACAGGCGCAGAAAGGGATTCAATCTCTCTCTTTTTTTGAGCCAAGGTTAATTGCATAAATAATAATTCTTCAAATACCAATCTTTTGGTGGCACTTCCCATTGAGAGAAATGTAGTAGGAAAATGCTTCTCTAATATGCTTATAGGTTTATCCATAAGATTGTATTTTTGTTTAATTTTTTCTGGAAGAGTATCTTCAATGAAAATCGAGTATTGATTAACAACGTCGTAAATTATTTGTCTCATAACCTTTTGAGATAATCCTTGGGTCAAAGAATAAATAGGAACAATCCTCCCCACATGTAACGTTTCTTCTTTATCCTCCTCTAAAATCTCATACTCTGGATTTTCTATCTCAAAATTTCTAAGAACTTTTTTGACTTCCCCTGAGATTAAGACTTCGGTACCTATAGGCAAATTCTGTTTTATAAATTTTTGATTGTACCAAATTGCATACATATATGATGTCCCATCAGTAACTTTTGCTCTCAATATTGGAATCCTTTTATATGGTGTTTTGCTTTCTTCATATTCAAGAATTTTTACTTTCAAAGTAACTTTTTCTCCAGGAGTTAATTGGGCAATCTTTTTAAGCTTAGATCTATCATCATAATCTCGAGGAAAATAATAAATTAAATCTTTTAAATTATTGATTCCAAGTCTATTAAGTAATTTTGCTCTCTTGGGTCCTATTCCTTTTATGTACTGAATAGATTTACTCCAAAATTCATCGTCAGAGTATATTTCTAGTGCAATACTTATAATCGTATAAATATCTGAAATTATTTTTTTCCTCTCTTCTAAGGTTTTTCCTGTGTAATTCGAAATTAAATCTAAAACTTTAGTAGACCAAAATCCCTTCCAGAGAGGGAATTCCTTCATCGCAACCTCTAAAGTCTTTTCTAATCCATATTTTGTACTTCTATTTGAATAATTTAACTCTATCTCCCTCTCTAGGATTTCTTTTAATCCTTTAAGGATTTTTATATTTCTTGTTTCGAGGATCATTCTAAACCAAGATAATAATAATAATAGGGTTGACCTCCATAGATTAATTCTATGCTAAGAGAAGAATACTTCTGAGAAATCAAATTATATAATTCTTGAGCTTCTTCCTTACTAATATCCTGCCCATAATAAATAGTTAAAACTTCTCCATTTTCTTTTAAGAGTTTCTCTACCAAGTTTATGGCTACCTCATTTATGTCCTTACCTACATAAGCAATCTCATCATTAATTAATCCTAAAATATCCCCCTCAGAAATCTCAAAGCCATTTATAGAAGTATTCCTTATAGCTCGTGTTATTTCACCAACTCTTATGCTATCCTTTCCCTTTTCAAATTTTTTCTTCATCTGTTCCCAAGAATCCTTTGGATTATATTCAACTAATGCTCTAATACCCTCTAAAACATGTTTCGTAGGAATTATAATTACCTTATCCTTGTATAGGTTTTCTACTTGTTGTGCTGCAAGAATAACATTTTTATTATTAGGAAAGAGAAAAACCTTATCAGCATTAATTTTCTCTACAGCATTCTTAATAGCCTCTACACTAGGGTTTAAAGTTTGTCCTCCATTTATAATAAAATCTACAGAAAAGCTATTAAATATTTGATTTAAGCCCTCCCCCCAAGATACAACCACAAATCCTACATCTTTCTTCGGAGATAAGGCTTTAGGCATAGGTTCTATTTCTTTTCTTAATCTTTCTTCATGTTGTTCCGCCATATTATCTATCTTTATTTGAGACAAACTCCCTAATTCTAATGCTCTATCTAAGATTTTTCCAGGATTATTAGTATGAATATGAACCTTTAACATTCCCCTTGTTTCTGCTGTAACAATACTATCTCCTTGAGAATAGAGCCAATTTTTAAATTCTGAGAAATCTGTATTTTCTTGAGAAAGTATTATAAACTCAGTACAATACTGATAAGTAATAACATGTTTCTCTATTACTTCTAAATCGGGTTTTTCTCTTAGAATAACTCTTTCCTCTTTTAATTCTATTTTTTTACCCATAAGTCCATTTAAAAAACCTTCCCAAAAATAGACTAAACCTTGTCCTCCCGCGTCAACAACTTGAGCTTCTTTAAGTATAGGTAAAAGATTGGGAGTATCAGCCAAAGCTTTCTTAGCTCTATCAAGCATTCTTTTTGTTATAACTAATATATCCTTGGTTTCCTTTAGAGCTAGAGTTGCTTCCTTTACTCCTTCTCTAAGTACTGTAAGAATAGTTCCCTCTGTAGGATTTAAAACTGCCCTGTATGCAACTCTTGTTGCTTCTTGCCATGCTTTTACCCAGGTATCTGCATCAATTTTATCTTTATTTTTAATATATTCTGCAAAACCTCTAATAATTTGAGAAAGTATTACCCCTGAATTTCCTCTTGCTCCCATAAGAGAGCCTTTTATTGATGCTTCCGCTACATTTTTAATATTCTTTACTTTTTGTTTTTTAATTTCTGCCAAAGTAGATTGCAGTGTATATAACATATTTGTCCCTGTATCACCATCAGGCACAGGAAAAACATTTAAAAGATCTATTTCTTCTTTATGGATCTGCAATTGATATACAGCTTGTTCAAAAAGATTTTCTAATAATTCTCCGTTTAACTCTTGAACCTTTTGCAAAATTAAACTTCCTCCCAATTAAAGGATTCTTTCTTTTCTTCCATCAGACGAATACCCCAAATATTTACATTTATTTCCTTTACTGTAAGTCCTGTGGTTTTCTCTAAATTCCATTTTACTCGTTCCATAACATTATGGGCAACTTCAGGAATTCTTACTCCATAAGCAACAATAATATAAAGTTCTATTATCAATCCATCTTCCGCAATACGTACTTGAACTCCTCTTCCTAGTTCTTCTCTATGTAGAAGTTCTGAAATTCCATCTGCTATATTTCTTGCTGCCATACCAATAACTCCATAGCTCTGAAGAGCAGATAAGCTTGCTAAGGTTGCGATAGCATTTTCAGAAATTTCTACCCAACCTATTCCTGTAAAGTACTTCTGATAGGATTTTTCGTGTTTAAATATAAAGTCTTGGATCCAAGGCATCTCTTAATCCATCCCCTAATAAATTAAAACCAAATACTATAATCATAATCACAATCCCAGGAAATACAGGATACCACCAAGCACTTCGCATATATGCTAACCCCGCTTGAACCATAGATCCCCAGCTAGGAGTTGGAGCTTGAACTCCTAAGCCTAAAAAACTTAAACCTGCTTCTAACATTATCATTCCACCCATACCAAGGGTTGCTTCAATAATTATTGGAGAAAGAGCATTAGGAAGAATATGTCTAAATAAAATCCTCCATGTACCAGCTCCTATTGCTCGAGCACTGGCAACAAAATCTCTTTCCCTTAAACTCAATACCTGTCCTCTTACTATACGAGCGACCCCTGCCCAACCAATAATAGCAACAGCAAGGTATAAATTTTGAATCCCTGGCCCAAAAACTGCAACCACAGCAATTACAAATAAAAGGAAAGGAAAAGCAAAGAGTATTTCTACAATTCTCATAATTACATCGTCAACCCAACCTCCATAAAATCCAGCTAAAAGTCCAAGAACTGTTCCAAGAGAAATAGAAATAACTTGCGCAAAAAAACCAATCTGTAGAGAAACTCTTGCTCCAAATATAATCCTGCTTAAAATATCCCTCCCAAACTCATCAGTTCCTAATAGATGCTCTCTACTTGGGGGTAACAAATGTTTTGAGAGATCAACTTTTAAAGGATCATAAGGAGCAATATAGTCTGCAAATATCGCAATTATAACAATTATAATAACTATACTAAGTCCCACAAGGGCAAGCTTATTTTTTGCGAGTCTTTTCCATGCTATCTTCCATAGACTCCGTGGTTTTCTTATACTTTGTTGTAAAGCAATTTCTTTGGCCAAGATCCTTACCTCCTATTCATATCTAATTCTTGGATCAATGAAAGCGTAGGAGATATCAACCAGTAAATTTGCTATTATATAAATAAAGGCTATAAAGATAACAGTTCCTTGGATCACTGGTAAATCTCTATCAAGAATTCCTTGAACTGTTAATCTTCCTAATCCTGGCCATGCAAATATAGTTTCTGTAAGAACCGCACCTGTAAGAAGATCTCCGATAACCATTCCTGCATAAGTCACTACTGGTATAAGAGCATTCCTTAAGGCATGCTTGAAAATAACTATTTTTTCAGGTACTCCTTTAGCTCTAGCAGTAATTATATACTCTTGTCTTATTACTTCTAACATAGAGGATCTCGAAAGACGAGCAAAATATGCAGCTGGTCTTGTCCCAAGGGCAATAGCAGGTAAAATTACAGCTTTTAATCCATATTCTGACACATATCCACCTAAGGGAAACCATCCTAATTTAAATCCAAATATCAATAAAAGTATAATTCCTATCCAATAAACAGGAGCAGACACTCCAAGAAGTGCTATTACCATTGCAGAGTAATCAAAAATTGAATATTGTTTGACAGCAGAAATTACTCCTGCAGAAACTCCAATTCCTACTGCAATTATAAAAGAAAATAATGCCAATATAGCAGTAGCCTTTAATCTTTCCAATATTGATTCTAACACAGGTATATTAGTTTTAAAGGATCTACCAAAATCAAGTCTAACTATTCTTCCTAGAAATCTTATATACTGTATATACCAGGGTTGATCTAAACCCCACGATTTTCTAATTTGGACCAAAACTTCAGGATCTGCTCTTTGTCCCGCAATTAAACGAGCAGGATCCCCTGGAGCTATATAAAATAGAGCGAAAGTAATAAGCGATACTCCTATAAATACAGGGATTGATTGGATTAATCTTCTAATAAAATATCTATACAACTTCTTTTATCTCCTCCTTACTAAAAATTTAGGGAGGCAAGGTTATGAACCCTACCTCCCTTTTTAACTATTATCTTTTTGATAGCCAAACTACTCTATATCTCACCCCAGAAAGACCTGTTAATGGATCCACATATAATCCATGTACCCAAGGTTGATGAATAGGCTGAGATACATAATAGAATATAGGAATTATAGGTAAATCTTCTAAAATTAATCTTTCCGCTTCATTATAGTATTTTACTCTTACATTCCAGTTTGTTATTTTTCTTGCTTTATCTGTTAATTCATCGACTTTTGGATTTTTATAGAAAGTATGATTTCCTGCTTCACCAAAATTCTGGGAATTAAATAATACCCATAAAAAGTTATCAGGATCAATGTAGTCTGCAACCCATCCTAATCTAAATATAGAAAGCTCACCCTTATCCAATAAATCAAGATATACTGCCCAATCATAATTCTGAAGTTTAGCTTTAATTCCAATTTCTGCTAAATTAGCTTGAATTGCTTCCATAATTCTTTGATGAGCTCTACTTGTATTATAGAATATCGTTAACTCAGGAAGCCCCCTTCCTCCAGGGTATCCTGCCTTTTCAAGAAGTTTTTTGGCTTCTTCTACATTATAACTTAAATTTTCTTTTGCCCAATTATATATTCCCCTACTAAACCCAGGCATGTTAGGTGGAAGAATTGTGTAGGCAACTTCCGCTCTATTCCTTCTAATAACTCTCACAATTTCTTCTTTATTTATAGCTCTCGCAATTGCCCATCTCAAATATTTATTATCAAGAGGCTTTTTCTTTAGGTTAAATCCTAAATAATAAATTCCAAGAATAGGTTTACTAATAATATATGGTTTATATTTTGGATCATTAATAACTCTATCCCACTCAGTATCAGGAATACCAGTTATATCTAATAATCCCTTTTCAAAATTTAAGAAATCTACCTGCTCATCGGGAATAATTGACCATTCAATAGCATCAGTATAGGGTCTTCCTCTAAAATATTTAAGATTTGCTTTTAATCTTATTTTTACGTCGTGTTTCCACTCTTCAAACATATAGGCGCCAGTTCCAACAGGATTTGTAGCAAAATCTTTACCTAATTTTTCAACAACCTCTTTAGGAACTACCCAGAAACAAGAATAAGTCAATGTAGAAAGAAAAGGAGCAAAGGGCTCTTTGAGGGTAATTTCTAAAATGTACTTACTTTTTGCTTTTACATCTTTAATGGGTTCTGCAAAATTTGCACGAGGAGATGCAGTTTTAGGATCCATAATCCTTTTTATAGAATATACAAAATCTTCTGCGGTTACCTTTCTCCCATTATGGAAATAAACATCATCTCTTAAATAGAAGGTATAAGTTAAGCCATCTTTTGAAATACTCCAACTCTTTGCAATAACAGGAACAATTCTACCTTCCGAATCATACTCTACTAAACCATCAAAAATTTGTCTTGCTACTTCGTCAGATGCAGTATCAGTAATCATTGCAGGGTCTAAAGTTGGAGGATCATTAATTAAACTCCTTCTTAAAACCCCACCATATTGGGGAGCTTGAGCTAAAGAGATTCCAGATAATAAAGTGATTAACAAAACCAATAAAGGAACAATTACAAAACGCTTCATTAAATTTACCTCCTCAAAATTTAGTTTAGAAAAATAAATTTTAAGCTTCATTTCCCATTCAAATTAAAAATAATAGGGTAGAAGTTAACATGAAAAGTATCGCCAAAACAATCGTTATCTGTTTTAATGTTTTTTCCATTCTTCTTTTTGCCTTAAAAAATACAGATTGGCCACCACCAATAAAGCCTAATCCTTCTCCAACCTCAGATTGAAAAAGTATCACCAAAATTAAACCTACAGATATTAAAAAATGAAAAATCAAAAGAACTGTATACATGTCTCCTCTCTCCTTATTACTAAAATTATACTTTAACTATTTCCCAGAAGGTTTGAGGATTTAAACTTGCACCTCCTACTAATGCTCCATCAATTTCAGGTTGAGATAAGAATTCAGAAATATTTTTGGGATTTACACTTCCTCCATATTGAATTCTAACTTTTTGTGCAATATCCTTTGAATAATTTTCGCTAATTATTTTTCTAATTAAACAAGCAACCTCATTAGCATCTTCACCCTTCGCAGAATGTCCTGTTCCAATAGCCCAAACAGGCTCATAAGCAATAACAAGTTTCTCAACCATATCTTTATTCAAACCTTCTAGCGCTTTATTTATTTGTTTTATAATAACATCTTCTGTTTTACCTCTTTCTCTTTCTTCCCATTTCTCTCCAACACATAAAATAGGAGTAAGACCATTTTCAAAAGCAGATTTTAATTTTTTATTTACTAATTCATCAGTTTCACAAAAATATTGTCTCCTTTCAGAATGTCCAACAATCACATATTCACATCCTAAATCCTTCAACATAATAGGAGAAACTTCTCCAGTATAGGCTCCTTCTTTTTCCCAAAAAAGATTTTGTGCACCTAATTTATATGGGGTATTTTTTATAAATTCCCTTACTAAAAAAAGAGATGTAAAGGGAGGACATATTACTACTTCTTTCTCAGTGTAATTATTTGACAGAGATAAAAACTCTTTAAAAAAAATTTCAGAATCTTTCGTAGTTTTATACATTTTCCAATTTGCAGCAATAATTTTTTTTCTCAATTTTTTTCTTCCTCCTTATAAAATCCTCATTAATTTATATGCGCCTTTTTTTAGACTATTTCTAATTTTACCTAAATTTGCTTCTCGTGCTGATACTACTACTAAAACCGCAGGTTTTCCCTCTAGAGGCATTAAGAAGATCGCTCCTTCTTCATAAATAATAAGAATTTCCCTCGTATTCCCCTTTACTAACGTTTGTCCAATCATTGATGCTACCTTTAAGCCTCCAGATGCAACTCCTGCAACCTCTTCAGTATCTGTAGAATCTTTCGTAACTCCATCAATAGTTAATCCATCTTCGCTTACCAAAACTGAAGCTTGAATTCCCTCTGTTTTAATAATTTCCTCTAAAATCTCTTTAATATCCGCCAAATCTTCCCCCCATAAATTTTTATATTATTTCTTTTCTAAAAGAACTGCTATACCTGGCAATACCTTCCCTTCTAAGAATTCAAGAGACGCTCCCCCACCAGTAGATATATGAGTAAATTTGTCTTCTAAGCCAAATTTCGATACTGCAGAGGCAGTATCCCCACCACCTACAATACTAACACAATTTTTATTATTAGCTATAGCCTTCGCTATCTCCCTTGTTCCATCAGCAAATTTATCTATTTCAAAAATTCCCATAGGTCCATTCCATATTATTGTTTTTCCTTTTTCTATTTCTTTAACAAATTTTTCTATAGATTTTGGTCCAATATCTACACCTATATCATCAGGATCGAATTCACCTTTATTTTTAACCTTTGTTTCTGCTGTTTCAGATATTTCTTTAACAACTGTGGCATCATCAGGTAAAAGTAGTTTTATACCTTTTTCTTCTGCAGTCTTTATAAATTTTTTAGCTATTTCTACTTTATCCTCCTCTAAGATAGATTTTCCAATTTCAAATCCCTGAGCTTTCCAAAAAGTAAACATCATACCTCCGCCAATAATAAGAGTATCTACCTTTTCTAGAAGATTTTCGATAACTCCTATTTTATCAGATACTTTTGCTCCACCAAGAATACAAATAAAAGGTCTTTCAGGACTTTCTAAAGCTTTTCCCATAATTTCTATTTCTTTCTTTACTAAAAGACCTGCATAAGCAGGTAAATATTGAGCAACTCCTGCAGTTGATGCATGAGCTCTATGGACTGTTCCAAAGGCATCACTAACATAAATATCTCCAAGTTTTGCTAATTTTTTTGCAAACTCGGGATCATTAGCTTCCTCTTCTTTATGAAACCTCAAATTTTCAAGAAGAATAACTTCTCCTGATTTCATATTTTCCACTTCTTTTTCTACATCTTCCCCAATACAATCATTCAACTTTTTAACAGGTCTTCCTAAAAGTTCACTTAATCTTTTCGCTACAGGATCTAACCTTAAATCATCCTGGACACCCTTTGGTCTTCCAAGATGAGACATTAAAATTACTTTTGCTTGTTTTTCTATTAGATATTGAATTGTTGGTAAAGCTTCCTTTATTCTTCTATCATCAGTAATAACTCCATTTTTCATTGGGACATTAAAATCGACCCGAACTAAAACTCTTTTATTCTTCAAGTCTTCTTCTTTCAAATCCAAAATACTTAATTTAGGCATCTTTCCTCCTCCTTTCTTTAAATATTATAGAATTACATATTTTTTTGTCAAACTTAAAATTATTTAACAAACTTAGTTAATATAAACTTTGCTAGTTTATCCGCGTCATGCCTAACTAAATCAGTTTCACTGATAAAATTTCCAGATAAGACTTTTACATTGAAATTTTTTAAATTATCTAGATCAACTTTAACAATATCTGCTCCCGATTTTCTATATTTCTCTAAAAGTTCTTTTTTGGGAACCTTTGTATTTACGATTACATAATCAACAGGAACAAAACCTAGATGCTCCACTATAGCAGATAAATGATTTGACGCAGAAAAACCAGAAGTCTCATAAGGTTGAGTCATAACATTACAAATATATATTCTGGGTATTTTTAAATTCCTAATAGTATTTTTAATTTCATCTATTAATAAATTAGGAAGAATACTTGTGAAAAGACTTCCCGGTCCAATGATTATTAAATCAGAATTTTCAAGAGCTTCTACTGCTTCTGGAGTTGCAGTTATAGGAGAAGAAGATACAAGAGATAATCTTTTAATTCTTCCTTCTTTATATGAAGAAATTGCTGTTTCTCCAATAACCTCCACTCCATTATCAAAAATTGCTTTCAATTTAACTTTACATAATGTGGAAGGAAAAACTTGTCCCTTAATTGCCAAAACTTTACTTGCTTCTTTAATTCCCAAAAGGAAATCTCCAAGAATCGATGACATGGCAACTAAAAAAATATTTCCAAAGGAATGGCCTTTAAGATCTCCATTATTAAAACGATATTGAAATAATTTTGTCATTAATGCTTCTTCATCCGCTAGTGCTACCAGGCAATTTCTTATATCTCCAGGAGGTAATACATCTAGATCTTTGCTTAACCTTCCAGAACTTCCCCCATCGTCACTTACTGTTACAATAGCATTTAATCTCAGAGGATATTTCTTCAAACCCCTAAGAATAGTAGATAAACCAGTTCCACCACCAATAACAGTAACAACAGGAGATTTCCTTTTCATATCACAAAGTATCTCTTAAAATATCTCTATGAAAAACCTTTACAGGATAATTGGAAGAAAGATATTCTGCTAATAGTTCCGCAATTACTACTGCTCTATGTCTTCCCCCCGTACATCCAATGGAAATATTTAAATGGGTTTTTCCTTCTTCCTGATATAAAGGAATTAAAAAATTTAAGAAATCTTTTACATGTTTCAAGAATTCATGAGTTTCTTTTTGATTTAATAAATACTCCCTAACTTTAGGAGAATCTCCCGATAAAAATCTCAATTCCTTCTCATAGTAGGGATTTGGTAAAAACCTTACATCAAAAATAAGATGAGAATCTAAAGGAATTCCGTATTTAAACCCAAAGGAATATATTGTAATAAAAAGATGTCCCTTGGAAATATAATTTAAGCCTTCAATATAGTTTAAAATTTTCTCTTTTAATGACTTTGGTGTTAAATTACTAGTATCTAAAATATAAGTTGCTAAACTCCTTATTTCTTCAAGCCTTTGTCTTTCTAGTTTGATACTTTCTAGTATTCCTATTCCTTCTTTTGCAAGAGGATGTCTTCTCCTTGTTTCATTATATCTTCTTACCAAAGTCTCCTCATCTGCTTCTAAAAATAAAAGCATGTATTTAATATGATACTTTTGAAGACTCTCAAATACATCCTTAAAATTTTGTAAAAACTCTTCGCTTCTAATATCGGTAACTAAAGCAATTTTTGAGATTTTTCCATCAGTATTTATACATAGTTCTATTAAAGTTGGAATAAGATTAGGAGGAAGATTATCCACACAAAAGAAACCAATATCTTCTAAAATATGTAAAGCTTGTGATTTCCCTGCTCCAGATAAACCTGTTATAATTATAAGTTGAAAATCATTTTCTTTCATGGAATTTATTATACAATAAAAATAAGATAAAATAAAAGATGGTATTTTGGAGGAATAAATGAGAAAAAGGTTCATAAATGAAATTCCTTTAACAAAAAAGGAAGGGAAAACAAAAAAAATTTTTAAGGGTCTTTTTTTTACTATAACCATACTTGTGCTTTTAAGCATAGCGATTGCTATTTCTTATGTGGCTATAGTAATTAAAGATGCTCCTCCCATTGATAAATGGATGGAATTAAGGCCCAATGAAACCACTTTTATATATAGCAGTGACAATAAAATTTTAGGAAAGTTATATAAGGAAAACAGAATAATAGTTCCCCTTTATAAAATCTCTCCATACTTACAAAAAGCAGTAGTAGTCTCAGAAGATGAAAACTTTTACAATCATTCTGGAATAAGTATAAGAGGAATTATTAGAGCTATATGGAATGATCTTCTAGCAATAAAAGATCCTAATAGAACAATTCAAGGAGGAAGTACTATAACTCAGCAAGTAGCAAGATTACTTTTTCTTTCTCTAGAAAGAACTATAAAAAGAAAAATTCAAGAGATTTATATTGCCCTTAAACTGGAAAAATATTATACAAAACAAGAAATATTAGAGATGTATCTTAATCTAGTATATTGGGGAAATGGAGCCTATGGAGCAGAAGCAGCAGCTCAAATTTATTTTGGGAAGTCTGCAAAAGACTTAAATTTAGAAGAAAGTGCCCTATTAGCAGGTATTCTTCCAGCTCCAGAAATCTATAATCCATATAAAAATCCAGAACGAGCTAAACTGATGAGAAATATTGTTTTAGAAAGGCTATATAATGAAGGCTATATAAGTGAAAAGGAATTTAAAAAAGCCTATAATTCTCCCTTAAAAATTCTTCCTCCAAAAAGATCAAGTTACCTTGCTCCATATTTTTTTGATTATGTAGTAAAAGAACTAATCAAAAGATTTGGAAAAGATACGGTCTATCAGGGAGGACTAAAAGTGTATACAACCCTGGATTTAAATTTACAAAAAATAGCTGAAGACTCTTTAAGAAAAATTATCCAGAAATATGGAAAGGAATATAATGTTTCTCAAGGAGCATTGATCGCTATTGAGCCTTCTACTGGTTATATAAAAGCATGGGTTGGTGGATTAGACTACTCTAAAAGTCAATTTGATAGAGTTAGTCAAGCAATGAGACAACCAGGTTCCTCTTTTAAGCCCTTTGTCTATCTCACGGCTTTACAGAGAGGTTTTAAATCGTCAGATCTTTTGGAAGAAAAAGAACTTTCATATAAATTTAATAATAAGATTTGGAAACCTAAAAATTACGATGATAAATTACATGGAACTGTTTCCTTGGAAGAAGCCCTTAAATATTCATATAATATCGCGACTATCTCCCTTTTAGAAGAAGTAGGAGTAGGCGAGGTTATAAGAAATGCCCGAAGAATGGGCATAGAAAGCGAGCTTGAACCGAGTTTAGCCTTAGCCTTAGGAACCTCAGTGGTTACTCTCTTAGAACTCACTCGTGCTTATACAGTTCTCGCAAATGGAGGATTTCGAATAGTTCCAATTTCTATATTAAGAGTTGAAGATGGTAAAGGAAATATTCTTTTAAACAATGAACCCCAACTAGTTCCTGTTTTAGATAGAGATGTTGTAGCTTCTTTAGTAAAAATAATGAAAAAAGTAATAACAGAGGGAACAGGTAGAAGAGCAAATATTGGAAGACCATGTGCAGGAAAAACTGGAACAACTGATGATTATAGAGATGCTTGGTTTCTTGGTTTTACTCCTGAGTTATGCGTAGGAGTCTGGGTAGGAAATGACGATTACTCGAAAACAAAGAATGTTGTAGGAGGCTTTATCCCCGCAATGATCTGGAAAGAATTTATGTCCAATGCTTTGAAAGACAAACCAATTAAAGATTTTGACTTTCTTTATTCCTCATCAGAAGGAACTCAAACCTCAACTGTTGAAACTACAGAGACTTTAACTCCATAGATCTTTTATGTCTTCTAACCATTTCTTCAATTATATCTCTAAAGGATAAATCTCTAGAAATCAAAGCAACCAAAAGATGATACATAAGATCAGAAATTTCGTATGTTAAGCTTTCTTTATCATCTTTCATACCAGATATTATTACTTCTATAGATTCTTCTCCTACTTTTTGCATTATTTTCTCTAAACCCTCTTTAAAAAGTTTTGTAGTATAAGAATTTTCAGGAAGAGTTTCTTTTCTTTCCTTAATCAACTCTTCTAAATAAAATAAGAAGTTTTCAGGTAAATTATTTACACTTCTATAAAAACAGGAATAATTACCTGTATGACAAGCACTGCCCTTTTGTTCCACAATAAGTAAAATAGCATCACCATCACAGTCAATTTTTATATCTAAAACCCTTTGAATATTTCCTGATGTTTCTCCTTTATGCCATAACTCTTTTCTGCTTCTACTCCAATACCAAGCTTCTTTTGTCTCAAGAGTTTTTTTCAAGGCAAACTCATTCATATATGCCAACATTAAAACTCTTCCAGTTTTATAATCCTGAACAATTACGGGAATAAGTCCATTTTCATCAAATTTAATATTCTTTAATAATTCTAATAAATTCTTATTCATCCCTCACAATAATACCTTTACCTGCTAAATAATTTTTAACTTCTCTAATAGTATAATTTCCGTAATGAAAAATTGATGCAGCAAGAACTGCATCTACACCTATCTCAAAAGCTTTATATAAATCTTCAAGAGTTCCTGCACCTCCTGATGCAATTACAGGAATATTTGTTAATGCTACTGCAGTTTCTAAAAGTTCCAAATCATATCCCTTTTTATGTCCATCTGCATCTATGCTTGTGAGAAGAATTTCTCCCGCTCCTCTTTTTTCAACTTCAACTATCCAATCTTTAAAATCAATTCCTGTTGCTTCTTTTCCACTTTTTATATAAACTTCCCATTTACTATGAGCTACTTTCTTAGCATCTATAGCAATAACTAAACATTGACTTCCAAATTCCATTGCTACTTTATTTATTAATAATGGATCCTTTACAGCAGAAGTATTTATAGAAACCTTGTCCGCTCCTGCTCTTAACAACTCCCTCACATCTTCTATAGTTCTAATTCCTCCACCAACAGTAAGAGGAATAAAAAGTTCTCTCGCAACTTCTCTTACTAATTTTAAAAAAGTTTTCCTACTTTCCAAAGTTGCGGTTATATCTAAAAGAACTAACTCATCCGCTCCATCTTTCTCATATTTTCTTGCAAAATCCACTGCTAATCCTATGGTCTCAAGATTTTCAAAACTCCTCCCCTTTACTACGTATTCTCCTATAGTATCTAGACAGGGAATAATTCTTTTAGCTAACATAGTAGAATTCTTTCTGCCTCCTTAAAATCTATTCTTCCCTCTAAAAGTGCTCTCCCTATAATTACACCTTTTATCCTGTTATTATATTTAATATTTAATTCCTTGAGCTTTATTAAGTCTTCTAGAGAACTAATACCACCAGCAATCCATAAATAAAAACTCGTATTTTCTAAAATAAAGGAAATTAGATCTTTATCTATACCCTTTAATGTTCCATCTCTAGAGATATCAGTAAAAATAATTTCTTTAAAATCCAAATGCTCCAACTTTACTTTAATTTCCTCCCAAGGAATTTCTTCTTTCCATCCTTTTATTGATATCTTCCTATTTTTCCAATCTATGCTAGGAATAATTTTCTCCTGAAATTTTTCCTTTAAATTCTTAAGAAAGCTTAAATCTTCTTTTAAGAAACTACTTATAATAACCCTCCATGCTCCAAAGGATAAAATTTTTTGAATTTTTTCAATAGAACGAATACCTCCTCCTACTTCTATAGGAATTGGTGTATTTTTTATGATTCTTTCTATAAGATCCACGTTAGTTTCTTCACCTCGGATTGCTCCTTCTAAGTCCACAAGATGAAGTGCCTTTGCCCCCTTTTTATACCAAAAAAGAGCTAAATCACAAGGATTATCAATTTGAAGAATAATACTTTTTTCTTCTCCTCTTTCCATCCTAACAACTTTTCTCTGAAATAAATCAATTGCAGGAAGAATAATCATAAATATAATCTAAAAAATTTTTTAATAACTTTAATCCCCAAAAACTACTTTTTTCAGGATGAAATTGAACACCAAAAATTGAATCTTTTTCGATTACAGAAGGAAATTTTTCATCATAAAAAGTTTCTCCAACTACTATATCTTTTTCTATTACATCTACATAATAAGAATGGACAAAATAAAAAAAGGAATTATCCTTAATTCCCTTAAAGAGAATAGAATCCTTTCTTATTTTTACCTGATTCCAACCTAAATGAGGCAATTTCTTACTTTTCAATTTTAAAACCTTTCCTGAAAAGAGATTGAGCCCTTTCTTTCCAATAGCTTCTTCACTTTCCTCAAAAAGAATTTGCATTCCTAAACATATTCCTAAATAAGGTTTAACTTTAATCAATTGTTTTAATATATTAATTTTATTACCTTCTCTCAAGGAATTTATAGCTTGAGAAAAACTACCCTGTCCAGGAAATATTAGTGCTCTTCCCTTCTCCCAATCCCTTGGATTTGAAGATACTGTAGCTTTAACCTTCAAAAAATCTAAAGCTTTTAAAATACTAAAAAGATTTCCTCCTCCATAATCGATAATTACTATCATAATATCTTTCCTTTAGTTGATGGTATTCTTTCTTCCATTCTTGTTGCTTCTTTTAAAGCTAAACCTAAAGCTTTAAATATTGCTTCTTGAATATGATGTAAATTTTCTCCTGAGACTATATTTACATGTAAAGTAATTTTTGATTCATTTACAAAAGCCCTTAAAAATTCCTTTATTAGATCATTACCTTCTTTTCTAATCTCATCTTTCCATCCTAAATAAGGCCTTCCACTAATATCAATAGCTATTAAAATTAAAGCGTCATCCATAGGAAGAATCTGATGAGAAAATCTTTTAAAATTGGAGTTAGCCAATGCATTTTTCAAAGCCATCCCAAGAGTCAAACCTAAATCTTCTATAAGGTGATGGTGATCAACTTCTAGATCTCCCTTTGCATTTATTTCTAAATTAAAAGAAGAATAGAAGATAAGAGTTTCAAGAAGATGCTTCCAATAAGGGATAGGAAATTCACCCTCTATTTTTCCATCACCATCTAAATCTAAAATTAACTTTATCTTTGTTTCCTTTGTTTCTCTTTCAATTTCTGCCTTTCTCATTTATCACCTCGTATATACATTCTAAGAATTGTCTATTCTCATCTTCATTTCCCACGGTAATTCTTAAAGTATTTTCTAGAAGCATTTCTTTACTAAAATCTCTTACTGCAATTCCCTTCTGGTTTAAACGTCTTTCTAGGTCTTCTTTCAATATACTTCTTATCAAAAAGAAGTTAGTAAAAGAAGGATATACTTTTAAATCTGAAATCTTTTTTAGTTCATTATATAAGTGTTCCCTTTGAGACTTGATAATTTCAATTCTTTTCTTCAGTAATTCCCAGTATTTTAAAACAATTTCTCCTGCAATTTGAGAAAAAAGATTTAAATTATAAGGAAGTCTATAATTTTCTAAATATTCTATTATCTCAGGATTTGCCATCAGGTATCCCAATCTTATTCCTGCACAAGAAAAAGCTTTGGAAAAGGTTCTTAAGATTAAAAGATTTGGGAAATTTTTTAAAAATTCTAAAAAAGTTATCTCAGAGAATTCATAATAAGCTTCGTCTATGATTATAAAACCCTGAAATTCTCTTAATTTTTCTAAATCATCAAAACTTAGTAGTAAATTCCCCGTAGGATTATTTGGATTACAAAAAACTACTAATTTTATATCCTTATCAATATAATTCTCAAAGATTTTCCATGGAAAACTAAAGTCTTCTTTATTTAGTGTGATACATATTAAATCCGCATCCTTTTGTAGAAATATCTTAGAATAAAGAGGAAACGTAGGTTGAGGTAATATTACCTTATCCTTTGGCTTTAAAAGGGCATTCGCAATTATATTTATTATTTCTCCAGAGCCATTTCCCAAAAGAAAATATTCCTCTTCCATTCCTATAAACTCAGCTAAAGCTTTCTTTAAACTTCGAGCTTTACTATCTGGATATCTATTCCAAGAAAAACTCATTAATCTTTCAAGAACTTCCTTTTTAATTTCATAAGGTAAATCATAAGGGTTTTCGTTTCTTGCAAGACATATAGGTAATTCTTTAACTTCTACCTTATATCCTTTATATTCCTTATTTATAATATTCCTCCACATCTTTAGTCTCCATAATTTTTTAAACTCTTTTCGTGCATAAAGAAGCCTTCCTCTTTTGCTATAACACTACCATAATCAAAGATATCTTTAATATCTTCTTCACTTAATTTTACAAAACTTATTCTCTTTAAAAAAGTATTTACACATAAACCAGAAGAAAATACAGCTCTTCTTCCTGTGGGAAGAATATGACTAGGACCTGCAATGAAATCACCAAAAATTGAAGAATGATTAATAAAAATAGCACCAGCATTCTTGATAAAAGGAAGATACTTTTCTGCATCTTTACTTATTATCTCCAAATGTTCTGGCGCTATATCATTTATTACATCTAACGCTTCTTCTTCTTTTGCCAAAATAATAAAACTATTTTTTAGGGAATTTTCAATATATTCTTTACGGGGAGAATCTCTCAACTCCTTTTTTATCTCATCTAAGATAAATGGTATTTTGTCCTCCTTCTCTAATATTAACCATCCTCTATCATTTTGAGAATGTT
Source organism: Dictyoglomus sp. (assembly GCA_025060475.1). Lineage (NCBI taxonomy): Bacteria > Pseudomonadati > Dictyoglomota > Dictyoglomia > Dictyoglomales > Dictyoglomaceae > Dictyoglomus > Dictyoglomus sp. The sequence goes on from JANXBZ010000007.1 coordinate 49,275, forward strand.
CTAGCTGAGCTAGAAAATCACAAATAATTTTTTTAATATTAAAATTTTCATCTTTAACCCAAAGAGCAATCTCACTAGGACCATTTATTCCATCTATTCCTACTTCTCCAAAAACCAATTTTTTTGCCATGGCAACATAAATATTTCCCGGTCCTATAATTAGATCTACCTTGGGAATAGACTCTGTTCCATAGGCAAAAGCAAAAATAGCGTGAGCTCCACCTATAGTAAAAATTTCATCTATATCTAAAATTTTCAAGGTGTATAAAAAGCTTTCATTAAATCTTTCTCTTGGAGGAGTTGTTATATAAATTTTCTCTACACCTGCAATTCTTGCAGGAATAACTGACATTACTATTGATGAAGGATAATCTGCTTTTCCTCCTGGAATATATATTCCAACTTTTTCTATAGGTCTCAAAATTTGACCTAATATACTTCCTTTAGGATTCATATAAAACCAGGAATTCAAACTTTCTCTTCTGTAATAATCTTCAACTCTCTTAATCATCTCATTTATAGATTTTTTGAACTCTTCTTTAACCTTTATTTCCTCTATTTTAATCTTCTCTAAATCTAATTTAAACCCTTTTTCACTTAAATCTATTCCATCAAATCTTTTTGTTAACTCAATGAGAGCCTTATCTTTTTTTTCTTTAACCTCTTTCAATATCTCTCTTACTTCCTTTTCAATTTCCTCTTCCCATTCCATTCTTGCTTTTTCTATATTAATTTTTTTAAATTCTTCATAATCTATTACTCTTATCATCTTTTTCCTCCAAGGTTTCTATCTGTTTCAAAAATTCCAATATTTCATTTCTCCTCCATACAAAACTAACATCGTTGGCTATTAAACAAGCATAGGATTCAAAAAGAACCTCTTTTATAACTAAGCCATTTTCTTTTAGAGTATTTCCAGTCTCAACTAGATCTATAATACAAGATGAAATTTTTGCAAAAGGGGCAAGTTCAACAGAACCATTTAATTTTATAACTTTAAAATTTATTCCTTTCCATCTCTTCTTTAAATATTTCTCTGCAATATTTGGGTATTTTGTAGATACATAAACTACCTCATCCTTCAAAAGCTCCCAATGGGGATAACTTGCAATAACCATTTTACAATTTCCAAAATTCAATTTTTTTAAAATTGTTATTTTATTTGTTTTTTCTTCTATAATATCTCTACCCACAATTCCAAGATCTGTAATTTTCTCTTCCACATACGTAGGAATATCAAGAGGTTTAACCAAGAAAACCTCAAACTTATCTCCTTGTAATATCAATTTACGAAACACTTGAGAAGGTTCAGGTAAATTTTTATCAAAATTCTTTAGAAACCTTAAACTTTCAATAAGCAATCTTCCTGTAGGGACTGCAATTTTTAAATTCATGTTAGAAAAATAATCTCTCCTTTTAATTTTTCAATTTCTATATTTTCAATATAAGGAATAAATACTACTTTATTACATTTTTCTCTTTCTTCTCTTAAAATTTCATAATATTCAATATATTTTTCTTTATCTCCTATAAATATTTTCTCATTATCCTCAATATTCTTTAAAATAGATGACAATTTCTCCTCTACAAAAGCAAAACCAATTCCATAGATTTTTTCACCCTTCCTATTATATTGGATATAGCTTCCTCCTCCCCCTAATGGAGTTTTCAATTCTTTTAAATAGACTTGGAAGATTAAACCTTTATAATAATCGAAAGGTCTAAATAACATAGGTGAAATAACTATTTTATCTTTCTCTATCCCAATTTTTTCAAGCTTCTTCTTAAAATTATGTAGTTTTTCTATTAGAGTTTTTAATTCTAGATTTTCAATATCCCTATTAGGATAAAAGATAAAATTCTTTACATCTTTAACTATATTTTCGTTTTCTAAAGAGATCTCTCTAATTAAATTTACATAATCTTTTTTTATTAGATATTTTTTACATCTGTCAATTTTCTCTCCATCTAAATCTTTCCAAATATAATCCCATATTTCTGTTGAGTTTATTTCTATAATGAATTCTTTTATATTCAATTTTGATAAAACATCAAAAATTATTAACAATCCTTCAATATCTCTCCATTCATCTTGAATACTAATAAGTTCCCATCCTATTTGAAAGTTTTCTATTATTTCTCCATTATCTACTGTAAAAATTGGACCCATATAATATACCCGAGTAGGAATATTATCACAATTTATATTTTGAATAACCAAAGAAGTAATCTCAGGTCTTAATGCACAAATTCTTCCTTTTCTATCTATAATTTTTACAATATTATCTCCTTCCCAAAGAGAAAAGTCTCCTAGTATTGGAACTTTAATCTCCCAATATCCCCATTTCTCTAAAGTATTTCTTATTATTTTCTCTATCATTTTTAATTCTTCTTTAGTTCTTTAAAGTATTAACAAGCTAAATTATATATGATTTAATTTTTTTGTCAAGTTTTTCCTTGACAATAATTTTCTATTTTTTTAGACTGAATAAAAAATGGAGAAAGAAGAATTTTCTAAGTTTTTGAGAAAAAAATTAGAAATTTTGGGGATTTATTCTTCACCGTTACAGGAAGAATTATTCTATAAATATTTAGAAAATTTAATGCTATGGAATAGAAAAATAAACTTAACATCTATCGAGAAAGAAGAGGAGATAATCTTAAAGCATTTTATTGATTCTCTATCATGCAGCTTAGCTTTGAAAGACGAAGAAATTGAAAGAGTAATTGATGTGGGAACGGGAGCAGGATTTCCAGGAATTCCCTTGAAAATAATTTTTCCCTCTTGGAAGCTAACTCTTTTAGAATCCCAGAAAAAAAAGGTAGAATTTCTTAAAGAATTGATAAATAATTTAGAATTGAAAGATGTTGAAATTGTATGGGATAGAGCAGAAAATCTTGCAAAAAAAGAAAATTATAGAGAAAGCTATGATTTAGTTTTAGCAAGAGGGGTAGCAAAACCCAATATAGTTTTAGAATATACCATACCTTTTGTAAAACTAAATAAGATTTTTTTAGCACAAACAGGAGACAAGAATTTTATTGAATGGGAAAAATCAGTTAAGATTTCAGAAATCCTAGGAGCAAAATGGGAAAAGGTAATAAGCTTTAAATTAGACGATTTGAATAGAATGCTTATTGTATTTAGAAAAATTAAAAAAACTCCTGAAAATTATCCTCGAAAACCTGGAATACCTGAAAAAAGACCTTTAGATCCAAAACGCATGATATAATCTTACAAATAAATTTAAAAAAGGAGACTGAAAAAAATGGAAATTGTAGAGGTCAAAAGCAAAAAGCAAAAAAATGATTTTATTATGTTTCCTTTCAAATTATATAAAAATGATCCTTTATGGGTTCCTCCTTTGATTAGCGAAATGAAAAAAATTATTGAAGGACCAGGAAGCCTTCTCTTTCAAAGTGGACCTCATACCTTTTTATTAGCCTACGAGGGAAAAGAAGTAGTTGGGAGATTAGCTGTCGGAATTGACGAAAAGTTAAATAAACTCAGAAATAAACAAGACGGATATATAACCCTTTTTGAATGTATTAATGATCAAAATGTTGCTTTTAAATTGCTGGACAAGGCTATATTGTGGCTAAAAGACAGAAAAATAAAATACGTATCAGCTTTTGTCTCACCAACAAATGGGGATGACTTTAGAGGAATGCTTATAGAAAATTTTCAAGATCCACCTTTAATTTATACAACCTATAATCCTCCATATTATGTGGATCTTTTTGAAAATTATGGATTTAAAAGAGATCATGTGTTTTTAGCCTTTAAATATAATCTGAAATCTCTTCCCTTAGATAATGCTATAAAGCTCATAGAGTATGCGAAGAAAAAGTATGGATTTGTAACAAGACCTGCGGACTATTCAAAGATTGAGAGAGAAGCAAAGGCTTTGCAATATATCATTGAAAGAGCAGAGATTCCAATAGAATATGATTACTTAATTCCTCCCACAGAAGAAGAAATGATTTCTTTAGCAAAAGAGTTAAAAAACTTTATACCCCCTAACTTTGTTCAAATGGCATGGATAAAGGATGAGCCAGTAGGATTTGCAGTAGCTATTCCTGACTATAATCAAGTTCTTAAGAGACTGAATGGAAAATTATTTCCTTTTGGTTTATTAAAATTCCTATGGTACAAAAGAAAAATAAATAGAGCAAGAGTTTTCTTAGCCTTTGTATTACCAGAACATCAATCAAAAGGAATTCCCGCTGCATTATTTGTGGAATTGTTAAAATATGCAAGAAGTTTAGGTTATGACTTTGCAGAGGGATCTACAATAAATATTAATAACTTAAAAATGTGTAAAGAAGCAGAAAGTGCTGGAGGTATTCCTTATAAAAAATTTGCAATATATGGAAAAAATATTTAGACTTGACAAATACTTATTTTATCTTATACTGTATAGAGTTATTAAAAAATTAAAAAAAGAGGTGTAAGAGGATATGAATAAGGAGAAAAAATATTTAACGTCAGAAGAATGTGAAGGACTAGCTGATGTTTTCAAATCTCTTTCAAGTTCTGTAAGAGTTCACATTCTTTGTACTCTCTCTGATGGAGAGAAAAGTGCTGGAGAAATTGCAAAGGAAGTTAATGCATCCTTTGCAAATACTTCTCAAAATTTAAAAGATCTTTATAACTTAGGACTTTTGAAAAAGAGAAGAAGTGGACAGCATGTTTTTTATTCTCTTGCCAGTGATGATGTAATGGAATTATTAAAATTAGTTTATAAAATTCGCTATAGAACTCCAGTAAAATAATTCATTTTTGGAAGAGGGACCGGAGAAGGGGGTTAACCGGTCCCTCCTTTTTTGGTTTTAGAATTGGATGGAGCCAGAGAAAGAAGCCACTAAAGGCATTGTATTCTGTATTGTTTCCATAAAGGAACCTTCCGCTTGATATCCTAATCCTGCATCTACTCTTAAGAATAATAAGTTTATTCCTGCACCAACAGTGAAACATTTAGGTTGGAAATTAGTATCCAATATTGCACCGCCTCTTACTGTTAAGAATAGTAAAGGCTGTTCTATTCCAAGTTTATATAACGTAGGCTGGAAGTTTTTATCTAAATCTACATCAAAAGCAATCCTTGTGGAAAGAACAGGAAGTTTTAATAAAGCTCCCGCCTTGAGAGTTAGAGGGGGGATATCAAATTCAACTTCTATTTCTTCAGGAGAGAGAGAACCTGAGTCTACAGAAGAACTATAAGTATAATTAACACCAGTTAAATTTCCATAATTATCATATGTTGGAGAAAAGTATCCCATCTCTTCTTCCCAATAATACTCTCCACCGATCCATTTAGCATAAACATTCTGAGCGGATATTCCAAGGGCAAAATTATCTGAAAGTTTTAAATATGCTCCAAGATCTATTGCCCAATTTCTAATATTCCACATATTTTTTGTACGATCTAGATAATTATATGCGGTATATCCATAGTAGTCTCCCCCCTTAATATATCCCCCATATAATAATCCAGCACCATTTACCTGGGTTGCTATACCTTGGTGTTCTACCCCAAAAACATTTACTCTTAAATTTGCTCCAATATTTAGTTTCATATTTCCCAAATTAATAATAGGAAGACCCAAAGTTAATGCACCATTAAGATTTAGTGGAGCAAAAAACCATATATTTCCTTTTATAACAGTATGGGTAGGATCTGTAGTATTATAATTATAATTATAATTAGTAAATTTATAATATTCAACATTTAAATTAGCATCTCCCCAAACTGTAAGCCCCAGTCTTCCTATTCCTAAATTCGCATATCCTGTTAGGAAAGTATTTGCAGATAGGTCGTCATCAGGAGGTTCCTGTTGCCCAATTATATTTATATATTCCATTATTTTATTAAAGTTATTCCATTCCGTTTCATCTACTGGCCAAAAGCCAAAGCCAACTTTTAAAGAGAAGCTATTATATTCTCCCATTAATGCAGGGTTAAAAATTGCAGATGTGGGAGAATCACCAAGGGCAGTCATTGCTCCTGCCATACCCAGGGCTCTTGGATCCTTTGCAAGAGGAAAAAGTGACTCCCCAGTAACTTCCACAGCTAAGGTATAAACAGGAATCAGGAGGAAAATTAATGTAAGGAGAATTATTAATTTATTTCTCATTTTAAAAACCTCCTTTTAATTTTCTATACATTTTTATTTTATCAGAATTTTCTAATTTTTTCTTACGATTTTAATATAAACTTAAAAATTCTCTTTGTCTGTGATTTTTGTCACATATTTTTTGTGATTTTAGTCATATAAAATGATATAATCAAAAAGAAGAACTCTTAGAATTAATGGAGGCAGAGATGAAAAAGGATGAAATCTTTATGAAAGAAGATGAGTATTTCAGAAGTCAAATATTTAGATTAGTAGATTGTTTTTATAGGCATGGAAGTAAGGTTCCTTTTCAATGGGGTGCATGGATCCCTGCAGTTGATGTTTACGAAACTGAAGATAAAATAGTAGTTTTAGTAGATATTGCTGGGGTAAATAAAGAGAATATAGATTTAACTTTCCAAGAGAATAAACTTCTTATAAGAGGAACAAGACCTGTTAGATCCTATTCTAATCCTGAAATCTACTATCAGATGGAAATAAATTTTGGTCCCTTTGAAAGAGTAATACATCTTCCCTGTGCTGTTGATGCAGAAAAAGCAGAGGCAGTATATAAAGAGGGATTTTTAGAGATTTTACTTCCCAAAAAGTAAGAGGAAGGAGGAAAGATTAAATGGACGAGCAGGAATTAAAAGGTATTGAGAATATTCCAGAGATCCTGCCTATCCTTCCGTTGAGGGAGACAGTAGTTTATCCTCAAATGTTAATTCCTTTAGTGGTAGGAAGAGAAAAAAGTTTAAAGCTTATAGAAGATGCCATTTCAGGAAATAAACTTATTGGACTTTGTATGCAAAAATCTCCTATTGAAGAACCAACTTATGATGATATTCATAGAATTGGAACTGTTGGTATTATTGTAAGAATGTTAAGATTTCCTGACAATACTATAAGACTTTTTGTTCAGGGACTTCAAAGAATTAGAATTGAAGAGTTTATTCAAAGTGATCCATATTTTAAAGCAAAGATATCTGTGATAAGTGAATCCTATGAAAAAACTATTGAAATAGAAGGTGCAATGAGAAATCTTATTTCTCTATTCCAGAAGATGGCATCTTTAATTCCTCAATTTCCTGAAGAACTTTTAATTAATGCAATGAATATTCAGGATCCAGGAAGATTGGCAGACTTTATTGCCTTTAATATAAATATTAATGTAAATGAAAAACAGGAAATCTTAGAGACTATAGATATAAAAGAAAGACTTCAGAAATTAACCTATTTTTTAACTCGAGAAATTGAAATTCTTGAAATAGCTAATAAAATCCAAAATGATGTAAAGAATGAGATAGAAAAAAGTCAAAGAGAATACTTCTTAAGACAACAAATGAAAGCAATACAAAAGGAATTAGGAGAAATAGATCCAAGAGAGATGGAAGTAAATGAACTTCGACAAAAATTACAAGATGCAAAATTACCTCCTGAAGCCATGAAAGAAGCGGAAAGAGAATTGGAAAGACTAGCTCAAATGCCTCCTGCATCTGCAGAATATACTGTAACAAGAACATATTTGGACTGGATGATTTCTCTTCCTTGGAGTAAGAGTACTATTGATAACTTAGATATTCAAAAAGCTGCCCAGGTTCTAGACGAGGATCATTATGATTTAGAAAAAATAAAAGAAAGAATTCTAGAGTATTTAGCGGTTAGAAAAATGAAAGAAGACATGAAAGGTCCAATTCTCTGTTTTGTAGGACCACCTGGAGTTGGAAAGACTTCTCTTGGAAAATCAATTGCACGAGCTTTAGGAAGAAAGTTTGTAAGAATTTCGCTCGGAGGTATTAGAGATGAGGCAGAGATAAGGGGACATAGAAGAACCTATGTAGGAGCATTACCAGGAAGAATAATTCAGGGAATGAGAAAAGCAGAATCTAATAATCCAGTATTTATGTTAGATGAAATTGACAAGATAGGTACAGATTTTAGAGGAGATCCTGCTGCTGCTTTGTTAGAAGTTTTAGACCCAGAACAAAATAATAATTTCGTAGATAATTATCTTGGAGTTCCTTTTGATCTCTCCAAGGTGATGTTTATTGCAACAGCTAATGTTCTTTACACAATTCCTCCTGCCCTATTAGATAGAATGGAAGTTTTAGAACTTCCAGGATATACAGAATTAGAAAAAATCGGAATTGCTAAAGGATATTTGATTCCAAGACAATTAAAAGAGCACGGCTTGGATCAGGATAAATTAGAATTTGAAGAATCTGCAATTAAAAAGATAATAAGAGAATACACAAGAGAAGCAGGTGTAAGAAATTTAGAAAGAGAAATTGCTACTATATGTAGAAAAGTAGCCAAGGGATACGCAGAAGGAAGTATAAACGAGAAAGTGATCGTTAATGAGGAAAATATTCATAAGTATTTAGGACCCTCAAAATATATCTATGGATTAAAAGGTGAAAAAGATGAAATTGGTGTTGCAACAGGACTTGCATGGACAGAAGCAGGAGGAGATGTACTGTTTGTAGAGGTATTAGTCGTTGAAGGAAAGGGTAATTTGATATTAACAGGTAAATTAGGAGAAGTAATGCAAGAGTCTGCAAAAACAGCACTATCTTATGTTAGATCAAAGTCTAAGGATTTAAACATAAGTTACGATATGTTCGAAAAATCCGATGTTCACATTCATTTACCATCAGGAGCTATTCCCAAAGATGGTCCATCCGCAGGAATAACCATAGCTACTGCTCTTGCATCTGCCTTTACTGGTAGACCCGTTAAAAAGGATATAGGAATGACAGGAGAAATAACTTTAAGAGGAAAAGTGCTTCCTGTAGGAGGAATAAGAGAAAAAGTTTTAGCTGCCCATAGAGCAGGATTAACATCAGTTATTATGCCAAAAGAAAATGAGAAAGACTTAGAAGAGATTCCAGAGCAGGTTAAAAAGGAACTTAAATTCTATTTCGTAGAACATGCTGATGAAGTCCTCCAATTAGCTTTATTGGAGGTGAAAAAAGATGATACTAAAAGAAAACTTGAAGAGGTTAGGGAGTCTTAATTTTTCTCCTTTTCTTATAACTTCCCTATATTTGAATATTTCACCCTTAGAATATCCTAAGGGTGAATATAGATTGATTTGGAAAAACTTCCAAAAAGAAATATTAAATTTTTCTGCAGAAGACAGAGAAATAAAAAAATCTCTTTTGGATGATGCAGAAAAAATCTCCAATTTTCTTGATCAAGAAATTAATACTTCTGTAAATACTCTGGTTATTTTCAGCTGTAGTGCAAAAAACTGGTTCGAAGTTTATCCTCTTTATCCCTCATTAAAATCCAAGTTAGTAATAGATAAAGATCCTTATACAAAACCTATTATTAGATTATTAGCATCCCAAAATCCATATTTGATAATATTATTAGCTAAAGATAAAGCAAGAATTTTCACTTATCATTTGGGAATGTTAAAAGAAGAGGGAGAAGTTGAGAGTGAGGTTCCAAAGAAACATAAACAGGGAGGATGGGAAACATCGGACTGGCAAAGATGGCATGAAATTCATGTTATTTGGCATTTAAGGGATGTAATTGATTTTATAAAAAAAATTAATAATGATAAAAGAATCATAATAGGAGGAAGTTCTCATACTGTATCGGAATTTAAAGAGTTATTACCCAAAAACTTCAAGGAAAGAATAGTTGGAGAACTCAATCTTGAGATTACTTCTCCTATAAAGGAATTATTAGATAAAGTTGAAAAATTCATTAGTGAATATGAAGAAAGGGAAACAAGAGAGTTAGTAGAAAGAATTTTTGTGAATACCAAAAAAGGGAAAGATTCTACTTATGGATTAGAAGAGGTTGCTTTTGTGGTACATGAAGACAGAATCCAAACATTATTAGTTACAGAAAATTTTGAAAAAGAAGGATTTCAATGTCCAAAATGTTCCTATATAAGTCCATATTTAACAGAATGTCCTTTTTGCAATATAAAAATGGCGAAAAGAAATGATATTGTAGATGAAATTATAGAAGAAGCTATTAATAAAAAAGCAAAACTTATATTTATTAAAGATAAAAATTTAGGAGAAAAAATCGAAAATATTGGTGCAATTTTAAGATTTTAAAAATGGGGGGAGATAAATCCCCCCTTAATTTATAGCTTCTCCGCAACTAATCTTGTTATATCTGCTAACCTGCAAGAATATCCCCACTCATTGTCATACCAAGCAAATACTTTTACAAGATTATTTCCAATTACAATAGTTGATGGAAGATCAACAACAGTAGAATAAGTTGTTCCTTTAAAATCTCCTGAAACAAGCTCTTCCTCAGTAACACCAAGAATTCCCTTCATTTTTCCTTCTGCTGCCTTCTTAAAAGCAGAATTTACCTCCTCTACTGTTACATCCTTTTGAACTATACATACGAGATCTGTCACCGATACTGTAGGAACAGGAACTCTTAAAGCAACCCCATGCATTTTACCATCAAGTTCGGGAATAACCCTTCCAATAGCTTTTGCTGCTCCTGTTGATGTGGGGATTATATTCAATGCAGCTGCCCTTGCTCTTCTTAAATCTTTATGGGGAAGATCTAATATTCTCTGATCATTGGTATACGCATGTACAGTAGTCATTAAACCTTTCTCTATTCCAAAATTATCTAAAAGAACCTTTGCCACTGGTGCCAAACTATTTGTGGTACAAGATGCATTAGATATAATGTGATGTTTTTCTGGATCATATTTATCTTCGTTCACTCCAAGAACAATGGTAATATCTTCCCCTTTTGCAGGAGCAGAAATAATCACTTTTTTTGCCCCTCCAGAAGTTATGTGTACCTTTGCCTTATCTGCATCAGTAAAAAGTCCTGTGGACTCTATTACTATTTCAACTCCAAGTTCTTTCCAAGGAAGCTTTGCAGGATCTTTTTCAGAAAATACTCTTATTTCATGTCCATCAATAATAATTGATGTATCAGTATATTTTACTTCCCCCTTATAAATTCCATAATTGGAATCATATTTAAATAAATGGGCAAGAGTTTTTGTGTCTGTAATATCGTTTACCGCAACCACTTCAACTTTATCTTTATGAAATTCAAGTAAAGCTTTTAAGGCTTGTCTCCCCACTCTACCAAACCCGTTAATTCCTACTTTTACTGCCATAACACACCTCCATAATTAAATATTTTTCTAAAGTTAATTATATCATAGTAAAATTCGAATAGCTGTTAAAAATTCTTTAAAGTTAAATACTTAAACTAAGAAGTTTCCCTGGGACAAAAACTACTTTTTTTGGATTTTTATTGCCTAAATATTTTTTGACATTTTCTCTTTGAAGGGCAATCTTTAAGGCCTCTTCTTCGGTAATATCCGCGTTAACATCTACTCTATCTCTTACTTTTCCATTTATTTGAATGACTAAGGTTATAATTTCTTCTTTTATTAATTCAGGATTATAAGATGGCCATTGTTGTAGGTGAATACTATATTCATAACCTAATTCTTTCCAAAGTTCCTCAGTAATATGAGGAACAAAGGGAGCTAAAAGCAAAAGTAAATTTTTAATACATTCTTTAAACAGTTCAGTAGAACCATATTTATTTTTATAATCTGTTAATTCATTTAAAAATTCCATCATTGCAGCAACAGCAGTATTAAATTTGAAAGAAATTATATCCTCTGTCACTTTTTTTATGGTTTTATGAAGAATTCTTTCTAACCTTTTATCATCATTAGGATTCCTCTCTTTAACTTCACTTTCCTCTAAGACTAATCTCCAGAGTCTATTTAAGAATCTATGAGCACCTTCAACTCCTTCATCACTCCACTCCATATCAACTTCTGGAGGAGCAACAAACAATATGAAAAGTCTTGCAGTATCAGCACCATAATTTTCAACCATATAATCTACAGAAACTATATTTCCTAAAGATTTAGACATTATCTGACCGTCTTTATATACCATTCCTTGAGTAAATAATCTTTTAAAAGGCTCTTTCACAGGACTGTATCCTGCATCATATAAGACTTTTGTAATAAATCTCGAATAGAGAAGATGCAAAACTGCATGTTCTATTCCTCCTGTATATTGATCCACAGGAAGCCAATACTCTGCCTTTTCTCTTGAGAATGGCTCTTTTTCATTATGAGGATCAGTATATCGAAAATAATACCAAGAAGAATCTACAAAAGTAGCAAGAGTATCTGTTTCTCTTTTTGCATTACCACCACATTTTGGACATTTTACATTCACGAATTCTGGAACCTTTGCAAGAGGACTCTCTCCTGTTCCTGTTGGTTCAAAATCAGAAATGTCAGGAAGAAGCACTGGAAGATCTTCATAGGGTACAGGAACTATACCACAATTGGAGCAATAAATAATAGGAATAGGAGCTCCCCAATACCTTTGTCTTGATACTAGCCAATCTCTTAATTTATATTGAACCTTTCTTTTCCCAATTCCTAAGCTTTCAAATTTGTTAATAATTTCGTGCCAAAAATCAATACTTTTCATCCCACTATATTCAAAAGAATTTATCATAATCCCTTCTTCTTCATAAGGGAGTTTTGGATCTTCTTCATCATAGGGAGTAATTACAACCTTTATAGGAAGATTATATTTCAAAGCAAATTCATAATCCCTTGAGTCATGAGCAGGTACTGCCATTATTGCTCCTGTTCCATAAGTATAAAGAACATAATCTGCTACATAAATTGGAACTAACTCTTTAGTTAGTGGATGAATAGCATAACTTCCTGTAAACACTCCAGTCTTTTCCTTTTCAAAAGCTATTCTTTCAAGTTCACTCTTATTCTTTGCTTTTGCTATATATTCTCTAACTTCATTTAAATATTCAGGCTTAGTGATTTTTTCTACTAATGGATGTTCTGGGGCAAGAACTACAAAGGTAACTCCAAATATAGTATCAGGTCTTGTAGTGAACACATAAATTCTTTCCTGAGAATCTTTTACCTCAAAATAAAACTCTAAGCCTTCTGACTTTCCTATCCAGTTTTTTTGCATTAATTTAACTTTTTCAGGCCAGTGTTCCAAAGTATCCAAATCTTTAAGAAGATCTTCTGCATATTCTGTTATTTTAAAAAACCATTGTTCAAATTCCTTTTTTTCCACTTCTGTTTTGCATCTCCAACATCCTCCATCAACTACTTCTTCATTTGCAAGAACTGTTTTACAATTTGGACACCAATTTACAGGAGCCTTTTTTCTATAAGCAAGTCCTCTTTCATAAAGTTTTAAAAAGATCCATTGAGTCCATTTATAATAATCTGGAGAGCAGGCAGTAACTTCTCTATCCCAGTCATAAACCACTCCCATTTTAAATAACTGTTCCTTCATTCTTGCAATATTTTTATATGTCCATTCCTTTGGATGAACCTTATGCTTTATTGCAGCATTTTCTGCAGGTTGTCCAAAAGCATCCCAACCCATAGGATTTAAAACATTATATCCTCGCATGGTATAAAATCGAGCAATAAGATCTCCAATGGTATAATTTCTCATATGTCCCATATGAAGATCTCCAGATGGATAAGGAAACATTACTAAGGAATAGAATTTAGGTTTATCATTCCTTTCTTTTACATAATAAATCCTATCTTCTTCCCATTTTTTCTGCCATTTTGGCTCTATCTCTTGAGGATTATATTTTTTCATCTCTCTCCCTCGCTTTTTAGGATTTTTACAATTTATTGTGTATTATATATAAAGGAAGAAAGAAGGTAAAGAGATAAGTCAATCCATTATGATCCTTTCAATAATTTCTTTCCTCCAAATCTCAGCTTCATAGTTAAAACTCTATCTGTAGAGAAAATCTTTGCAGAAATGAAAATTAAAACAACAAATACTGCGAACATATAAATTATCCCATAGGCTACTATGGAATAATTCCCTAAAAGAATATTCTGAGAAGCAAGAAAGGGATGAGTGAATGGTATTGCCAATATAAAGATTTTTAAAGGTAAAGATAAAGAGTTTATATCAGAGAAAAGGGATAAAAAGTAAGGAATCATGATAAGAAATATTAAGGGTAAAGCCATACCTTGAGCACTCTTTAAATCTTCCGCCAAAACACCCAAAATTGTAGCTAATGCTAAGGCACATAGAATAGCAAGAAAGAGAGAGACTCCTAAAAGAAAATATCCAGAAGGAGTAAGTTGCAGTCCTAATTTTTGTATAACTTGAGAAGTAATATCAGAAGTTTTCACATCTCCCATAACTCCTGTCATAAAAGATCTATATCCCAACATGTATATCCCTGCTGAAATTACTCCTACAATTCCTGCTCCCATCATTTTTGCAATAACAATTTGTTTTCTGCTTATAGGTACTGTAAGTAAAGTTTCTAAGGTTTTATCCTGTTTTTCCATAGCAATAGCGGAAAGAACCATTTGAGATGAAAACATTATCACCATCATTAATATAATAGGAATAAAAATGGATTGAGAATAAACCATGTTAATCACTTGAGAAGTTGATCCCTCCGCCATTTTATCTTTCACAATAATAAACTCTTTACTTTTAATAGGATTTTTTAGATCATCGGGATCTATCTCGGGAAATTTAGATTTTAAAAAATTATTTGAAATATATCTATTAACTGAAACAATAACTTGATTTATAAGGTTAGATCCTATAGTGCTTCCTAGAGAGAAGCTTTTTATAAAGGAATATATCTCAATTTCTTTTGACTTAAATTGAGATACTGTCCTTTCAAAATCCCTTGGAATTATCATCAAGAAATTTATATTATTCTCCTTTGCATATTTGATTGCATTCTCTCTATTTTCTTCCTTTATTAATTTATTTATAAGTTTTATCCTAAAATTTCCAAAAGAAAGATTATTTAAAACCTCCATGGAAAGAGCAGATTTATCTAAATCTAAAACATAAAGATCTTTTTTTTCGATACTCTTTTTTATTTCGCTTTTTGTTAAATTACCCATAAAGCTAAAGAGGATAATCACAGCAACTAAAGAAATTATTAGCTGTGCTGTAACAAGCTCTTTAATCTCCTTTTTAAGAAGATTATTAAATTTTTTCATTGTATGACCCTCCTAAAAACTTCTTCTAAGTTTCTTGAAGAGTATTTTTCTTTTAATTCCTCAGAAGTTCCCATTTCAAGAATCTTTCCATTATCTATAAGAGCAACTCTATCGGATAGGAATTCTATTTCCAACATATTATGAGAGGAAAGAAGAACAGAAGTGCCTTCTTTTACATATTCTCTTATAATTTCCCTTACTTCTAAAGCATTTATCACATCAAGTCCTGAAGTTGGTTCATCAAGAATAGCAAGAATAGGCTTTGTCATAAGAGCCCTTGCAATAAGAAGTTTTCTAACCATTCCCTTACTGTAACTTCCTACTTTATCCTTTAATCTTTCTCCTAAGCCTGAAATCTCTATTGCTCTTTTAATAAAAATATCTTTTTCTCTTGCATCCTTAGCATAAAAATTTGCCATAAATTCCAAATAATCAATTCCTTTCATATTCTTATAGACTCCTGCTTCTTCGGGCAAATAACTAATATTCTCCCTTACAAAATCAGGGTTTTCTTTTATATTTTTCCCATTAAAGAATACTTCTCCATCGGAAGGAGAAAGAAGAGTTGCTATAATTCTTAAAGTAGTAGTCTTTCCCGCACCATTGGGACCTATAAGAGCAAAAATTTCTCCTTTTCTTACTTCAAAACTTATTCCCTTTAATGCAGAAATATTTCCATAATTCTTTTTAAGATTCTTAACCTGAAGAATTATTTCCATCAAAATTCCTCCTTCCTATTTAATCGTTTTTTTAAGTATAACATACATAAATAAAAAAAATTAAATTTGGGTTAGACAACTCGAAATAATTGCAAAAATTTTTCACTAAGTATATAATATAAATGAAAAAATTTTTCATTAAGGAGAAACGAGAATGGAGTTAAGAAAAACTTTTAAGGATCTTGGATTAAGAATGAGTAAACAAAGAGTAGCAATTCTAGAATTTTTTGAGGAAAATAAAGAAGGACATTTCTCACTAAATGAAATTCATGAAAAACTATCTCAAAAAAATAAAAATATTTCTTTCACCTCTGTTTACAGAACATGTAAATTACTTGAAAAATTAGGATTAATAAGACAGATTTCCTTTGAAGAAAGACATATACACTACGAAAGTAATCTAACCCCACATCTTCATTATCAATGTCTTATATGTGGAAAAATTGTAGAAGAAAATCCAGAGTGGTTGAAGGAATGGAAAAAAGAATTAGATAGTAGTAATTTCTTAATAACCTCTTACAGGGTTCAAATTTATGGGGTTTGTAAAGATTGCCAGAGTAAATATCCAGAAGATGTAAAAAGAAAGTTAAATATGGGGGTATAACCATGGTAAAAGCCCTTTTGGAAATGAATAAAGGAGAAAAAGGAAAGATCCTATCGATAAAAGGAGGAAAAGGAAGAATATTAAGACTAGCAGAATTAGGAATAATTCCAGGAGAAGAGATAATCCTCATGCAGAAAAGTTTTGGCCCTATAATTGTTAAAGTAAAAGATACAAACTTAGCTTTAGGAAGAGTTATTGCTCAAAATATAATAGTAGAGGTGGAGAATGGAAAAAAAGAAGATTAGAGTCGCTCTTTGTGGAAATCCTAATGTAGGAAAAAGTACCATTTTTAATCTTCTTACTGGGTTAAGACAGCATACTGGCAATTGGCCAGGCAAAACTGTAGAAAAGAAAGAGGGAATACATATAAAGGACAATTACGTTTTAGAAATTATTGATCTTCCTGGTACATATAGCCTTACATCCCGCTCTGTAGAAGAAATTATTGCAAGGGATTTTATAATTAAGGAAAAACCAGATATTATTGTAGTTATTGCAGATGCCTCATCTTTAGAAAGAAACCTTTATCTTCTCTCTCAAATTTTAGAATTATACTCTCAGGTTATTTTAGCTTTGAATATGATCGATCTTCTCTCTGAAAAAAAATATAGAGTAGATTTTAAAAAATTAGAAGAAAAACTAGGAATTCCAGTAATTCCCATGATAGCAAATAAAGGAATAGGGATTGAAGAGTTAGTAGATAAAATTATAAAGATTTTTGAAGGACAACAAAAATATTTACCCCAGAAGGTAGATTATGGTGATCTAGAAGAAATTATTGGAAGAATAGAAGAAAAATTACCAAAAGATCTGCATGGATATAATTCACGATTTATAGCTATAAAATTGTTAGAAGGTGATGAGATTGCAAAAAACTTAGTCAGAGAAAATATAAGTTATGATGAAATTGAAAAATTAATAGGAAAAAGAGAAGACACTGGGATAATTTTAGCCAACGCTCGATATGATTGGATCAAAAGAATTCTATCATATACTCTAGAAAAACCAAAAACTCCAGTTATAACAATAAGTGACCAATTAGATTATTGGTTTACCCATCCCATTTTTGGTCTCCCTATAAGTCTTATAGCTTTAGGACTAGTTTTTTGGTTGACATATACTTTAAATGATTTATTTATTGGGCCATGGGAAAATTTTATAAATCTTATTTACAATCTTCTTGAAAAAATCTTCTTCTTTTTACCATCCTTCTGGAAAGAACTTCTTCTCAATGGAGTTTGGGAAGGAATCTCCATCTTATTAAACTTCATTCCTCTTATAATAATATTCTTTTTCTTCTTCGCAGTATTAGAAGATACAGGATATTTAGCAAGAGTCGCTTTTGTAACTGATAGAATTATGCATATCCTGGGACTTCATGGAAAAGCCTTTTTACCTCTTATAATGAGTTATGGATGTAATGTTCCGGGAATTATGGGGGGAAGAACGATAGAGGAGGAAAAAGATAGAATATTATTAACTCTTTTAAATCCTTTTATTCCATGCGTTCCAAGAATTATTGTTTCTGCTTTTTTTGCCAGTATTTTCTTCCCTAAATATGCAGGTTTTATTCTGCTTTCTTTATATGTTATTAGCCTTATAGCTGTATTTATTAGCGGAAAAATCATAAGAAAATTCCTTTTAAAAACATCCTTTTCCCCACTAATTATGGAGCTTCCTTTATATAAATTTCCTAATCCAAGAACTATAGGTATATATATATGGGAAAAATTAAAAGCATTCTTACAAAGAGCAGGAACCATTATGGTTTTTCTATCTGCAATAGTTTGGATTTTAGGAAATTTTCCATCTAATAATATGGAAAATTCCTTATTAGCATACATAGGGAGAATTTTTCTTCCTTTTCTCAGCCCACTGGGATTTAACTGGCAATTAGTAGTAGGACTCATTGCAGGGTTTGTAGCAAAAGAGGCAAGTTTAACTACTTTATCCACTATTTATCATGCTACAGAAGAAAATTTAAGAACTATTCTTCTTTCTGAAGTTACTCCTTTAACTGCATATTGCTTTATGATTCTTCAACTTCTTTATATTCCCTGTGCTGCTACTATTGCGACAATTTATAAGGAAACAAACTCTAAAAAGTGGACGCTATTTAGTATTATTTATTCTTTAGTCTTTTCCTATATCTTTACCTTTCTAATATATAACCTAGGAAAGATTCTTTTCTTATGATTGAAAAAATTATTCAATATCTTGAAAAAAATAAAGTTATAAGTGAAAAAGAAATAAAGAAAAAATTTAATCTTACTGATGAAGACTGGAAACTCATTTTAGTTCAACTAAGAGATTTAGGTTATATAGAAGAAAAGCTATCCACCTCCCCTTGTACCTCTTGCTCTTTCTCTAAATTCTGCTCTCAAGTATGTCTGATATCTGAGCCCTTATCTCCTGAACTACAGAAGAAGGAGTAGGATGAGCAGTGATTGGTCTTCCAATTACCAAATAATCTGATCCTTTCTCTAGGGCTTCTCTTGGGGTCATTATTCTTTGCTGGTCGTCTTTTATATCTTTTGTTAGTCTTATTCCTGGAGTTACTATGAGTAACCTTTTTTTGAGATTTTTCCTAAGCAATTCTATTTCCTGAGGTGATGCAATAACCCCATCTAGACCTGTTTCTTGAGCCAATTGAGCTAGAAAAAGAACCTGTTCTGGAAGAGAACGGGATACTCCCCAACTTCTTCTAAATCCTTCCTCTGAAAAACTTGTTAAGACCGTAACTCCTAATAAATATGGGGTTTCCTTTTTATTATTAATTTTGTAGTTTTTTGTAATTTCCACTGCCTTTCTTAACATATCTTCCCCACCTAAAACATGTAATGTGATCATCATAGGATCTAATTCTATAAGTTTCTCAAGTGTTCTTCCAACGGTATTAGGTATGTCGAATAGTTTTAAATCAATAAAGACTTCTCCTCCCATATTTTTTATTTTTGATACAATTTGGGGTCCAGCAGAAACAAATAATTCCAAACCTACCTTAAAATTTTTCACTAAAGGTAAAAGACTTTCCACCATTTTCAGGGCCTGATATTCTGTAGGAAAATCTAATGCAACAATTAATGGATCTCTCATGAAAAATCCTCCTTTCTTTTATGAGCTAATCCTATCAAGTCTTGAATTTTTTCTTCTCTAAAGTAATTTTCAAGCTCTAAGACAATTTCTTTTCCAATATTAGGGTTAATAAAATTAGCGGTTCCAATTTCTACTAAAGACGCCCCTGCCAAAATATATTCCATAACATCCCCAAATTCCATTATTCCTCCGCAACCCACAATTGGAAGAAAGCCTTTCTCATAAATTTCCCAAATATATCTTAAAACCAAAGGTTTAATAGACGGTCCTGACAAACCAGCAAATATCCTTTTAAATATAGGTTTTCTAATCCTCCAATCAATAGCTAAGCCTAAAAAGGTGTTAAAAACAACTACCGCTTCTGCTCCTGCATTTTTTAGAAGATTTATTAGAATTAATATTCTTTCTGTCTCAGGAGACAATTTTACCCAAACAGGTTTTTGAGATATTTTTACAACACTTTTTGTTAGTTCGTAAGTAATATCTGTATCTAAGCCAAAATATATTCCTCCTTTATCTACATTAGGACAAGAAATATTAAGCTCTATTCCTGAAATCTTTAAATCCTTCAAATTTTTTGCTAATTCTATATATTCCTTAACACTCTCACCTGCAATAGAGACAAAAATATTTGTATTAATTTTTTCTAAAAAGGGCATTTCCTCCTCAAGAAACTTTTCAAGTCCAGGATTTTCTAGACCTATAGAATTTAACAGACCACAGGGGGTTTCCCAAATTCTTGGGGGTGGATTTCCTCTCTTTGGTTTTAAGGTTATACTTTTAGTTACAAATCCTCCTAAGATTTCTAAGGGATAAAATTTAGATATTTCTTTACCAAAACCTGATGTTCCTGAAGCTAATAGAACAGGATTCTTAAATATAAGACTTCCTACTTTAATTTGTAAATTAGAATTCACTCAAAATTTACCTCCCCTCCTGAAACTACGGGTCCATCTTTACATATATGTAAATTCTTCTCTTTTCCATAAAATACACATCCTAAGCATATTCCAATTCCACAGCCCATTCTTTCTTCTAAAGAAAGATAAAGTTTGCTCTTGTTTTCCACTTTTTTCCATAATTCCTTAAGCATAGAAATAGGCCCACAAGAATAAATTCTATCGAATTTATTTAAATCTTTTACAAACTCTAAAATTTTGCCCTTTTCTCCTAATGTTCCATTTTCTGTTGAAATTATAAAATAACTACTTTTTCTTTCAAATTCCTTCCAAATCTTTTTAGAAATTTTTGTGGAAAAACCAATAAAGGAGTAGATTTTAATATTCTTTTCAGAAATAAAATTCAAAAGAAATGATAAGGGAACAATTCCCATACCTCCACCAACGATCGCTATTTTTTCATTTTCTGAGGGAAGAGGAAAACTTGTCCCTAAAGGAGCTATAATCTTTAATTTATTTCCTTTTATCTTCCTGCTTAATATATACGTTCCTTTACCTTTAATTTGATATAAGAATTCTATTTCTTCTCGCGATACATTGTAGAAACTAAAAGGTCTTAAAAGAAGAGGATCATAAGAATCATTTATCTTTATCATGGCAAATTGTCCAGGTAATGCCCTAAAAGAACCATTATTTTTAAGTTTTAATAGAAATATATCTTTATCTAATCTTTCATTTTCAATTATTTCAAAGTCTTCCATCATTTTAATATTTTCCCTTCTCTAAAAACTATTTTTCCATTGACTATAGTGAGAATAGGCCAACCTTTAAGATTCCATCCTTTAAAGGGTGTATTTTTACCCTTTGAGAAGAATTCTAATGGATTTACTATCTTTTCCTTCTTTAAATCAATGATTGTTAAATTTGCTATATTTCCTTTCTCCAAAGGAATGTATGGAATATTAAGAATTTTTGATGGATTATAACTTATTTTCTTTAGAAGTTTTGGCAGAGATAATTTTCTATGGAAATAGCCGTAAGTTATTACTAAGGGAACTAAAGTTTCTAATCCTGATATTCCAAATTCTGCTAAATCATACTCCTTTAGTTTATCATCTTGATGATGGGGAGCATGATCAGAAACAATAACATCGATAATATCTTCCTCTAAAGCTTTCCATAGAGATTCTTGATCTTCTTTTGTTCTTAAGGGAGGATTAACTTTAGTATTTGCATCATAGTTAGTTTCCTTTACATAATCTTCTGTTAAAATTAAATGATGAGGAGTAACCTCACAGCTTACTTTTATTCCATATTTTTTAGCCCACCTAATCATTTCAATACTCTGCCAACATGAAACATGAGCTATATGTAGTTTACCTTGAGTTAATTGGGCTAAAAATATATCCCTTGCCACAATACTCGCTTCAGCAGTCCATGGCATTCCCTTTAAACCTAAGAGAGTAGCTGTCTTTCCCCAATTTATAGATCCTTCAAGAGTTAGGTTAATATCCTCACAATGTTCTATTATTGGAACATTGAAAATTTTTGAATATTCCAAGGCACATCTTAAAATCTCACTATTCATGACACAGCTTCCATCATCAGAGAAACCCTTTGCTCCTGCCAAATACATATCTCCCATTTCAGATAATTCTTTTCCTTCTCTTCCCTTTGTGATTGTTCCAATAGGATAGATATTAACAAGATTTATTTCTTTTGTTCGCTTATAAATATATTCTATAAAAGATCTTTGATCTAAAGGAGGTGAAGTATTAGGCATACATGCTATAGAAGTAAAACCTCCTGCAACAGCGGACATACTTCCTGATAATAAATCTTCTTTCCATTCAAAACCAGGTTCTCTCAAATGAGTATGCATATCTGTCATACTTGGAACTATTATTTTACCTTCTCCATCAATAACTTCATCAATATTATTAATATGTAAATTATCACCTATTTCCTTTATTATTCCATTCTCAATATATATATCTCTTTTTTCTTGAAACTCTCTTTCAGGATAAATTAAAAGAGCATTACGAATGAGAAGTTTCATCTATTTTACCTCCTCCTAATAATAGATAAAGTAGTGCCATTCTCACAGCAACACCATTAGTTACTTGCTCATTTATAACTGAATGAATACTATCTGCAACCTCTGATGAAATCTCAACCCCTCTGTTCATAGGACCTGGATGCATTACTAAAACATCTGACTTTGCCTTTTTTAATCTTTCAGGAGTAATTCCAAATAATAAATGGTATTCTCTTAAAGAAGGGAAAAGTCCTTTCTTTTGCCTTTCCAATTGAAGTCTTAAAATATAAATAATATCTGCATCTTCGATGGCATCATCTAAATTATAACTTATTTTCACACCTAAATCTTCTATCCCTGGGGGAATTAGAGTACTCGGTCCACATACGTTTATACTATTTCCTAGAATTCTCCATGCATAAATATTAGATCGAGCAACCCTACTGTGCATTATATCCCCTATTATTGCGATCTTCAAATTATCTATTCTTTTCTTTTTTTCAAAAACAGTATATACATCTAAAAGAGCTTGTGTTGGATGTTCATGCATTCCATCTCCTGCATTGATTACAGAACATTTTAAATTATTTGCAAGAAGATAAGGAACTCCTGAAGAACTATGTCTCACAATAAGAGCATCTATTCCCATTGCTTCTAAAGTCTTTACCGTGTCCAACAAACTTTCTCCTTTCTGAACACTACTTACTGATACAGAAATACTCATAGTATCTGCGCTTAAATATTTAGCCGCCAATTCAAAGGAAGATCTAGTTCTTGTGCTAGGTTCATAAAAAAGAGTGCATATGGTTTTCCCTCGAAGAGTAGGAACTTTCTTAATAGTTCTCTTTAGAATTTCTTTCATGGAAATAGCAGTTTCGATAACTAATTCTATTTCTTCTTTTTTTAAACCTTCTATTCCTAATAGATCTTTATGTTTCCATAACATTACTCATCACCTCACTCTTCTTTCCATTCTGCAATAACTACCTCATCTATTCCATCAGTTTCCTCAAGCCTTACTTCAATTAACTCCTTTCTAGAAGTTGGAACATTTTTTCCTACATAATCTGCTCTTATGGGAAGTTCTCTATGGCCTCTGTCAATTAAAACAGCAAGTTGAACTGTTTTTGGTCTTCCTAAATCTACAATAGCATCTAATGCACATCTCACTGTTCTTCCAGTATATAAAACATCATCCACTAATATCACATCCTTTCCTTCTATTGAAAAATTAATTTCTGTTTTTCCAACCTCTGGCTGATCTAATCTAAGATTCAAGTCGTCCCTATAAAGAGTTATATCTAAACTTCCTACAGGAATTTCTTTATCTTCTATCTCTTTTAAGTATTTCTGAAGTCTATGAGCAAGAGGAACTCCTCTTTTTCTAATTCCTATTAGAACAATATTATCTATACCTTTATTTTTCTCCACTATCTCATGGGCAATTCTTTTTAAAGATCTTCTTATCCCTTCCTTATCGAGGATTTTTGCCTTTTCTTGATAAATCACCTAAAATTTCCTCCTTTCTATAAAAATAAAGGCAGGCTCTACCTTTTTAGGGTATGCCTGCCTTTTATCTTCTTTTTTATAAAAATATTTTTTCAAATTTCCTCCCTTTTTAGCCTCACAGGGCTAAATTAAAGGTCCTAAGTATTATAGAAAGAAAGAAAAAAAAAGTCAAACAATTTGTATGAAGATAAGTAGGGTAAAAAATATTTTTTAGGAATATACCCAGAAATTTAGAAAGATTGAGCTATAGATCATAAACTTTATATTTTAAAACAAAAAGAATTATAATAAATATGTCTAATTTATTTATAGGAGGTGTAGAAATGTTAGAAAGGAGAGAGCCTGTAGTCTTAGAAAATATGGGACAGAAAATTTTTGGAGTAATTCATATTCCAGAAAAAACACCAGCACCCTTTGTATTATTATGTCATGGATTTACGGGAACAAAAGTTGAACCCCACAGAATATTTGTAAACACTGCTTCCGCTTTAACAAAAGAAGGAATAGGAGCTTTGAGAATTGATTTTAGAGGTTCTGGGGATAGTGAAGGATCCTTTAAGGATATGACTGTGGAAGGAGAAGTCTCGGATGCTCTAATCGCATTAGAATATTTATCAAAAAATGACTTTGTGGATAAAGAGAAAATTGGAATTCTTGGATTATCTATGGGAGGAGCTGTAGCAAGTTTAACTTCTGGAAGAAGTCCTTTAGTAAAATCTTGTGTTCTTTGGGCTGCAGTATGTCATTTTGATATTTTCTTCAATAGACCTCCAGAAGAAGTTCAAAAGATAAAAGATTACGGAGATTTTATTGACTTAGGAGGAAATCCTGTAGGAAAAAGATTTTTAGCAGAAATTACGAATATAAAACCTTTGGAGGAAATTAAAAAAAGATCTATTCCAGTTCTTATAATTCATGGTAGTGAAGATTTATTAGTACCCCTCCAACATGCTTATGATTATTACAATGGTCTTAAAGAAACTCATAAAGTGGAATTAGTGGTAATTGAAGGAGCAGATCATACTTTCAATTCTATAGAATGGGAAGAAAAAGTAATTGAAAAAACAGTAGATTGGTTTAAAAGAACTTTATAAAAATAAGGGGAGCTTGTGCTCCCCTTAAAATTAAAAATTTTATTCCTTCAAATATTTCTCAGGATTCTCTTCAAACTTAATCTTACAAGCCTTATTACAAAAATAAAACTTTTTTCCTTTATATTCTGAAAATGCAGGTGGATCTTTTTCATCAACTTCCATTCCACAAACAGGATCTTTTGCCATTAAATCACCTCCTTACCAATCAAGAAGTCTTTTTTCTCCCTCAATCTTTTTAATATCTGTAATATCTTGAGTAACCTCTAAAGTTCCCAAATAATTACCATCTTTATCTCTCACAGCAAAATATCTTATTAATACTAATCTTCCATTAAAATTGATCCAAAAATCAGCATGATCTTTCGTTCCATTTTTGAACTCATTAAGAATTTTCTCTACAATATGAATACTCTTTTGAGGATGACATTGCTGTACCTTTCTCCCAATAACAGCTCTTGTTCTTACAAAAATTCTCTCTTTTGTTTCGTTGAAAAATCTAACCTTATCATTTATGTCCACAAAGGTTATATCAACAGGTAGAGTATTTAAAACAGCCACTAATTCTTTCAAGGAGAAGCTTCCAGAGGGAAGATGTATTACATTTTCTTTTTGAAAAAGCTCTTCTTTAACTTCTTTCTCAATGGGAATAATAACTTCTGAGGGAGTAAAGCAACAATATCCTATCTCATCAAATTGAAATCTAATATCTTTCCACTCATCCTCATTAATTACATGAAGTCCCATAGGAAAAAGAATATTATTTTCTTTGTAGAAGTGAGAAGAAAGAATATTCCCAAGCTCAATAGCTGTTAATTCAATTTTCTCTATAAATTCATTAAAGTTCATACTATCGTAATTATCAATTATCTTATATAACTCCTTTTTAATGGCTCTTATTTTATCATGATCCATCCACATAATAGCAGGAGGTTCCTTAATACCATGTTTCTCTAAATAGGGAAATAATACATTTTCTTCTCTTAAATAGTGTTTTTCCGATTCTTTAAAATGTTTTACAATATCCTTAATTTCTGAGAAGATTTCCTTTCCTAATTCGAAATTTCCAATATTTTTAATCTCATCTATTTTTTTCTTTAAAAGATCAGAAAACTCAATAAGTTTTTTATGTTCCTCCATGAGTATAGATATGGGATGTCCCGCCTGAACCAATGGTTTTTCCTTTTCAAGAGCCTCATGAAACACTGCAAGATGTACTTCACATAATCTCATAACTTCTTCTCGAGGCATTCCTTCTTGAATTAACTCCTGCTCAACCTGGGCAATTTCAGTAGAGGTTACACTCCCAAAAAGTTCCTTAAATTCTCTTTTTAATTTTTCTGGATCCTCCCCTTTATGAATTTTTCTAATTAGTTCCTTTATCATTTCTTTTTTATCTATTCTCTTTTCAAAGAGTTCACTCATAAAATATTCCCTCCAATACTTTATAATTCTAATAATTTTTTAATTCTCTCATATTTTTCCTGAGTTATCTCACCCATTTAAGGAATATCCCAAAAACCTCTATTACCAAAGTAAGGAAATCTCCAACCCCAGAAACACATATCTTTCACCTCCCTTCTAGATGGATGGATTAAACCTTCTAAGTCTCAAGGAATTACTCACTACAAATACAGAGCTAAGTGCCATACTAATTCCAGCTATCATTGGATTTAATAGAATTCTAAAAAAAGGATACAATATTCCAGCAGAAATAGGAATTCCGATTATATTGTAAATAAATGCCCAAAATAAATTCCATTTAATAGTGTTAAAAGTTCTCTTTGATAATTCTAAAGCTCTAATGACACCTCTTAAGTCATTTCTTGTAAGAACTATATCTCCCGCTTCTATCGCAATATCAGTACCTGATCCTACTGCTATACCAATATCCGCTTGAGAAAGAGCTGGAGCATCATTTATTCCATCTCCCACCATAGCAACTTTTTTACCTTTTTTCTGTAACTCTTTGATTTTTTCCAGTTTATCTTCTGGTAGAACTTCTGAAAAATAAAAATCAACAGATAATTCTTCTGCTATAATTTTCGCTGTAGATTTATTATCTCCAGTAATCATGCCTACTTTATATCCCATATCTTTTAGCTTTTTTATTACGGTTTTTGATTCCTCTTTTAATTTATCCTGAAAAGAAAGGATACCTATAGTCTTTTCATCTTCTAAAAGGAAAATTAAGGTTTTTGATTCTTTTAATAGACTATTAGTAATATTTCTTAGATTAGGAGGTATACTTTCTAATTTACCTATAAAAAACTTTTTTTCATTAAAAATTCCTTCTACTCCAAAACCAGGAATTTCTCTAACATTTTCCAGAGATATAGATTCTAAATTTAGTCTTTCTCCTTCCTCCACTATTCTCTTTGCTATAGGATGTTCTGAAAATTTTTCTAATGAATATGCGATTTCTAAAATTTCTTTCTTTTTATAATTATTTAAAGGTATAATATCAGAAAGTTTAAGACTTCCTTCAGTAAGAGTTCCCGTTTTATCAAAAATTACGGTATCTACTTTATCAATTTTTTCCAAAATCTCTGCTCCTTTAATTAAAACTCCAAGCTGAGCGGATCTTCCTATACCCACAACAAGAGCAGTAGGAGTTGCAAGACCAAGGGCACAAGGACAAGCAATTACTAATACAGATACAAAGGTTATAAGAGCATATTTATAAGAAGGCTGAGGGCCAAAAAAATACCATAAAAGAAAAGTTATTAAGGATAAACTCAATACCGTGGGAACAAAAATATTTGCAATTTTATCTACCAATCTTTGAATTGGCGCTTTTGTACTTTGAGCTTTTTCAACTAAATTTATTATTCTTGATAAAACAGTATCACTACCAACTTTTTCAGCTTTTATTTTTAAAACCCCATTTAAATTTATTGTTCCTGCAAAGACTCTATCTCCCCTACCCTTCTCCTTTGGAACACTTTCTCCAGTTAGCATGGATTCATCAATTGAGGAAAAGCCCTCTATAATCTCTCCATCAACAGGAATTCTCATAGATGGTTTTACTAAAATTAGATCCCCCTTAATCACTTCTTCTGTGAGAATCTCCTCGAAATTTTCTCCTCTTTTTACAATAGCTGTTTCAGGTTTAAGAGAAATAAGTTTTTTAATAGCTTGAAATGTCTTATTTTTAGCTTTATTTTCTAAATATCTTCC
Source organism: Dictyoglomus sp. (assembly GCA_025060475.1). NCBI lineage: Bacteria > Pseudomonadati > Dictyoglomota > Dictyoglomia > Dictyoglomales > Dictyoglomaceae > Dictyoglomus > Dictyoglomus sp. The sequence goes on from JANXBZ010000007.1 coordinate 77,550, forward strand.
TAACAAAACAAAAGTAATAATCACAGTAGATGTATCATAATATAATTCTGGAGAAATATTTGTTCCAGTAAAAAAAGAAGGATAAAAAGTAGCAAGAACACTATAAAGATATGCAGAAGTTGTACCTAAAGATACAAGAGTATCCATGTTTGCTAACTTATATTTTAAAGCAGAAATTGCACTTTTATAAAATCTATATCCTCCATAAAATTGTACAGGTGTTGCTAAAAAAAAGAGAATTAATGGAGAAAATTTTAGAAATATGCTTCCTAAGAAAACAGGTATTGTAAAAATTAAACTTATAAACAGTCTTCTTTTTATATCTATTAAATCTCTTCGCTTCTGGAGTTCTATCTCATTCTCAAAGTTTTCTTTTTTAGGATCTAAAACTTCGTATCCAAGATCTTTTATTACTTTCTGAATTGTTTTTACACTAATAATAGAAGGAATATATTCCAAATAAATTTCTTCTTTTATAAAGTTTACTTCTCCCTTCAAAATTCCATCTAAATTCTTTATAGCGTCCTCAATTCTTCTTGCACAACTAACACAGCTCATTCCTATTATGGGCAAATTAATTCTTATTGTAGGAACAGAATATCCTAGAGACTCAATTTTTTCTTTTATTTTTGGAATATCTATATTATCCCCCTCAAATTCTACTTTCTCTAAAGGAAAATTAACTTTTACCTCTTTAATACCCTCTATATCCCTTAGAGCCTTTTCTATATTTAAAGCACAGCTTATACAATTCATTCCTGATATAGGTATTTCCAATCTTCTTACCATATAATCTCCTTTCCTTTTATTAAGATTTCCTCTTATATTTTATACTATTTTAGTAGGAAATCAAGATTAAAGTTTTTTAAAATTTCCCTTTCAACTTCTTTTAGAACAAGATCTCTATTTTCATAAGTCAATTGATAAATCTTTCCATATTTTTTAAAGATATTCACGAAATCTCTATGTAAAGAAGCAATAATATTTTTATCCCTTTCTAGATATTCCAATATTCTTTTCTTAAATTTCTCAGAATAAAATTCCATTCTTCCTATTTCGTCAAGAATAAATATATCTCCTTCTTGATAAAAAATTTGTTCAATTATTTCCTCAAATTTATCTATATTTAGATAATACTTACCAAATTTATAGGGCGTAATTTTGTAAATAGATGCGAAATTATATCTTTCATTGGTTTTAAGATTAATAAAATCAAATCCAATTCTATTCTTTCCTTCTCTTACCTCTTCAGTAATAAACCCAAAAGTTGTCAATCCTATATCTCTGCAGAATCTATCAATTTTCTTAAGTAAAGTAGTCTTTCCTACACCAGGTTGTCCTGTTATAAAAATTTTCATATTTCTCTAAATTTCTTATAAATTAGTACTCTTTACTTAATATTAAATTTATGATAACTTATTAAGCTAAATGGGAACAATAATAAATAGTATAGCAGTATTTATTGGTAGTATTATTGGTTTAATATTAAAAGAACGTTTCTCAGAAAGTATGAGAAAACTACTCATGGATGCCCTCGGATTAGTCTGTATTCCTCTAGGACTGCAGATGACCTTAAAGGGAGAAAAGTTCTTACATCTTGTATTTAGCCTTGTTCTTGGTGGAATATTGGGAGAATTAATTAGGCTGGATGATATTTTTAAAAAAATATCAAATAAAGTAGAAGAAAAATTCAGCAGAGAAAAGGGAGACTTTGCAAAAGGATTTTTAACAGCAAGCCTTCTTTATTGTATTGGTCCCATGACAATTATGGGATCTATTCAGGATGGACTAGGACAAACTCCTACAATTTTGCTAACAAAATCCCTTTTGGATGGAACCGCATCCATTGCTCTCGCATCTGCTTTGGGTATCGGTGTTGCTTTTTCTTCTCTTTCTGTTCTTTTTGTACAAGGCTTTATTACTCTTTTGGCACATTATATTAGTCCAATCCTTACCAATTTAGTAGTTCAAGAAATGTCTGCTGTTGGAGGAATTTTAGTTCTCGGTATAGCTTTAAATTTATTAGAAATAAAAAATATTAAAGTTGCAAACCTTCTCCCCTCTTTAATCTTTATAATTTTACTTTTAAAAATTTTTCCTTAGAAACCTAAATTTTCATTTACTAAGATAACAAAAAAAGGAGTTCTTGAGGGTGGAGCATTTAAAATTGTAATAACCCTACACATTTTATTAGGTGACTTACATTCTTCTTCACAATAGCCCAAATCTGCACAGGGAACATTTAAATTTAATCTTTTTGCATTTAAAGGAGCAGTAATATTTTTTATACGCCATAAAGCAGTTTCTAAATTAATGACAACTTTATTTCTTCCTACTACAACAATAACCTGTTTTGGTCCAAAAATTTGTGCAGAAACTCTATTTCCTATACCATCTATATTCACTAATTCTCCGGAAAGTGTAACAGCATTGACACTTGATAAAAATACATCGGACAATAATTCTTTTTTCCTTATTTCTAGATCTTCTTCAAGGCTTAACCCCTCTTTCCAGTGATGGTATATAGTATATCCTCTTTTTTCCAGTTCTTCTATTATTCCAATTTGCCTTATGGTTACACTTCCACCAATACCAATAACTGCTTCTTTAGGAATAATTTCTAATATTTTATTTTTTGCAGAATCTTTATCAGGAACCAAAAAAGTATTAAATCCTCTTTCTTTCAAGAACTTCTCAACTCTCATTAACCTTTTCTCTTCTAACCAATTTTCTAATTCCTTCATCTTCTCACCTCTACTCCCATTCTATAGTCGCTGGAGGCTTATTAGAAATATCATAAACAACTCTATTAACACCAGAAACTTCATTAGTAATTCTTGTGGAAACTTTTTCTAAGATTTCATAAGGAACTTTTACCCATTGAGCAGTCATTCCATCTTCACTTTCTACAATTCTAATAGCAATAGTATATTCATAAGATCTTTGATCTCCTTTTATTCCTACCGTTTTAATAGGAATAAGTACTGCAAAAGATTGCCAAATATTTTCGTAATCTTTCCATTTCTTAAGTTCTTCTTGTAAAATAAAATCTGCAGATCTTAATATCTCTAATCTTTCCCTTGTAACATCTCCAATTATTCTTACCGCTAATCCAGGTCCTGGAAAGGGTTGTCTCTTAATAAAAAACTCAGGAAGACCTAACTTTTTCGCAATTACTCTTACCTCATCTTTAAATAAATATCTAAAAGGCTCTAATATTTCAAAATTTAGTTTCTCTGGAAGTCCTCCCACATTATGATGAGATTTTATTTTTGAAGGTTTTCCTGTAGAAGAGTGGGCACTTTCAATAACATCAGGATAAAGAGTACCTTGAGCTAGATAATGAAAAGGTCCTAACTCTTTTGCTTTTTCTTCAAAGATATTTATAAATTCATGTCCAATAATTTTTCTTTTTTCCTCTGGATCTTTTATTCCCTTCAATTTATCTAAAAATCTATCTTCACAATTCAATACAACAAGATTAACTCCTAAGTTTTTAAGAGCTTTTTCTACCTCCTCTTTTTCTCCCTTTCTTAATAGGCCATGATCTACGAAGATTGCTGTTAGCTTATCTCCTATAGCTTTTTGAAGAAATACTGCTAATGTAGATGAATCTATACCTCCACTTACAGCTAAAAGAACTTTTTTATCCCCTACCCTTTCTTTTATTTCTTCTATTTTTTCCTCTATAAACCTATCTAGATTCCAATTTTCTTTTGCTTTACAGATCTTAAATACAAAATTCTTCAAAATTTCTTTACCCTTCTTTGTATGACTTACTTCTGGGTGAAATTGTAAAGCATAAAAGGGGAAATCTTGAGATTCAGCAGATGCAATAAAATTATTTTCAGTATAAGCTAAGGGAATAAATCCTTCAGGAAGAACTTCGACCACATCTTGATGGCTCATCCAAACAATTTCTTCTTCCTCTAAACCTTCCAGAAGAAGTGACCTTTTTACAATTCTTATTTTTGTTAATCCAAATTCTCCCTTTTCTCCCTTCCTCACCTTTCCCCCAAAAATTTTTGTTAATAATTGAAAACCAAAACAAATTCCTAAAATTGGAACTCCCATTTTAAAAATTTCCAAATCTATATCAAGATCTATGTCATATACACTTTGAGGTCCCCCTGATAGAATTATTCCCTCAACTTTATTCTTTTCTAAATCCTCTCTTTTAACATTTGGGGGAAAAATAAGGGAATATACATTAATCTCCCTTAACCTTCTTGCAATCAATTGTGTATATTGAGATCCAAAGTCAATAACACAAAACATTTTTAAAGACTCCTTTAAATTGTGATAGAATATTATACAAGATCCTAAGAAAAGGGGGAATGGATAAATGGAAGAAAGAAAATGTAGAAATTGTAAATTCTTTCAACCAAACCCCTCGGATCCAAATAAAGGAATGTGCTTTGGCATTCCAGTAAAAGCAGAAGGATCTTGTCCTCAATTTGTTCCTAAGTCTTAAATTCAATTTTTTCAAGATTAAATTTAACATTATCTACTAAGTATTTAAAAAAATCTTCTCCTCCTATCAAATAAATGGAGAGAGTATAGGGTCTATAGTTTAAATATTTTAAAGATTCTTTTACAAGTAATAAACTTCTAATTATAACCCCAAAAATAAAGAGAATTTTATATTCAATAAAATCTCTTTTTTTATGCAATTCATCTTCTGCTTTTTCCTTCTTTAAATTAAGTTCTGAAAGAATTCTTGATCTTTCCTCAATCAGATTTTTTAAAACCTCCAAAAGTATTTTTGGAAAATCAATTTTTAATAAAAAACTTATACTATTCTTTATTTTTCCAAAATATTTTTGAATTTTTTCTTTTTCATAAAGAGTTTTTGGCATATAACCCTTTTCAATCAGCAATATTGTCGCTAAATGGAAATACTCTCCTTGCTCTGTATGTGGAAAAATCCTTAAAATGTTTTCTAATATTGAAACCTTTTCCCTCCAAGAATTAGCAAGCTCTCTACCATTTATTTCCTCGCCAAGGTAAATAGAAAGAAATTTTGGAAGTCTAAAAATATAATCCTTCAAGGAATTTAAGTTATCTAGAGTATTTAACCTAATTCTTAACAAAAAACTTTGAGGAACATTAATATTCCTCTTCTTCAGCTCTCCTAGAAAATAATCTACCATTGGAGAATATTTTGACCCTGATTCTGGGACGGCTAAAATTTTTGGGGGTTTTCTCATCTCTGCCATAAAAGGACCAGCTTTTCCAATTAAGGCAAAACCATAAGGAAAATTATTAGAAGCAATTAGTACTTTTATAAATTTTTGAGCATTATCTAAGGTCTGGTTTAAAATAAAAGTATTAGATGCACAATGAGGAGAAAAAAGTCTTATATAAGTTTCTTTCTCTCCATTTTTTATTTCGATACTACATCGAGTTAGAATATTTCTTTTCAATTCATCTTTAGAAAATACTTCAATAAAGAATGGAGGATAGAACAAGTCGTTTTTTATACTTAATCTTTTCAAATGTAATTTTGATTTATTTAATGCCATATTATAAGAATCTACAAAGATTTTAGGATATTTTAAACAAAGATCAAAAAAATAATAGTTTTCTTCATCTATATTGTTTGACAAAATTTTCAACATTTGAGAAGTAGTTGTAAATTCTAAATTCAAAAAATTAGAATATACATCTTCTATGATTTTTTTAGCTATATACTTTTGAATATCAACCAAGGAGATAGTTTTTTGTTTTTTTAATAATTCTTCAAACCAAATTTTTATTTTTCTTGCTCTTTTTAATATTTCTTTTCTTTTATCTTTATTTTTTACTTGTCTCAAACATCCCCGCACAGAAAGATAGAAAAGTTTTTTAATTAAATCTAACATATTAGAATCATCTATGTATATACTGGATAAACTTATTTCTTCTGAATATCGGGGAACTATTCCATACCATCCAAGAGATTTCGAGAAAAGATAATATATTTCTGAAGATGGATATTTTTTAAAATATTCTTTTAAAATATCTTTATTAGCACAAGGTCCTTGATGGGTTATTTCTGATATTCTCTCATAATTCCATGAAAAACCCAAAGACTCTAAGGCTCTTTTAAAGTTTTCATCCTTATCAAGAATTTCTCTATATTCTTTCCATCTATCTGCTAGCCAAGATAAACAAAAATTTAAATCTTTATATTCTTTAGGCTCTATAGGAACAGCATAAAATAATCCATAAGAAACGTCTTGATTAATGTAAACCGCTCCAGTTATTTTTTGAGCATAATCTTCCGTTATTGTGAATCTTTGATTGTCCTTATAAAGGGAGATCAACCTTTGATCTCCAGTGCCTAATTTTTCATCATGAATAAAGGGATAAAAAAGAATTTCATCTTTGAGAAAAATCTTTAAAGCAATATCTGTAATAAGACCATCCCATAAAATATTTTGATCTCCTTTATAAACTTTACTTATACCATTTTCCTTTAAAATTCTAGGTAAGTCATAAGAAGAAAAATAAATCTTATAGGTTATAAAATTTTCATCTTCTCTTATTTTTTCTCTACAAGTTTCTATCATAAGCTCTCCTAAATATCTAAATTCCTGACAAATTTTGCCCTTTCTTCAATGAAGGCTCTTCTTTCTTCTACATTATTTCCCATCAATACAGAAAATATTCTTTCCGCCTCTAAAGCATCCTCAATGGTTACTTGTAATAGAACTCTTTTTTGAGGATCCATCGTTGTCTCTCTTAACTGTTCAGGATCCATTTCTCCTAAACCCTTATATCTTTGAATATATACATTGTCAGGATAATTCCATTCCTTTAAAATTTGTTCTTTTTCTTCTTCACTATATGCATATCTCTCTTCTTTCCCTTTCTTTAAAAGATAAAGCGGAGGTTGAGCAATATATACATATCCACCCTCAATAAGAGGTCTTAGATGTCTATAAAAAAAGGTTAAAAGAAGAGTTCTTATATGGGCACCATCTACATCAGCATCAGTCATAATTATAATTTTGTGATATCTTAATTTTGATAGATCAAAATCTTGACCAATACCTGTTCCAAGAGATGAAATTATTGCTTTTATTTCTTCACTAGAAAGAATCCTCGAAAGATGTTGAGCTTTTTCTACATTTAAAATTTTTCCCTTTAATGGAAGAATAGCCTGATATCTTCTATCTCTTCCTTGCTTTGCGGAGCCACCCGCAGATTCCCCCTCTACTATAAAAAGCTCACAAAGCCTTGGATCTTTTTCCGAACAATCCGCCAATTTTCCAGGAAGAAGGGTTGATTCTAAAAGTCCTTTTCTTCTTACTAATTCTCTTGCTTTTCTTGCCGCTTGTCTTGCTCTATATGCTTCGATAACTTTATTAAGAATTAATTTTCCTTTCTCTGGATTTTCAGAGAAAAATCTAGTTAACTCCTCTTCTGTCACAGTTTCGACAAACTTTCTTACTTCTGAATTTCCAAGTTTTGTTTTTGTTTGTCCTTCAAATTGAGGTTCTGGTATTTTTGTATTTATTATTACTACTAATCCTTCTCTAACATCTTCCCCAGATAAAGATTCTTCTTCCTTCCACAAATTCCAATTTCTCGCAAAATTATTAGCAACTTTTGTCAAAGCAGTTCTAAATCCTGAAACATGAGTTCCTCCCTCAATAGTATGAATACCATTAACATAAGATAATAAAAGTTCATCATATCCCGTATTATATTGGAATACAACTTCTAAAACTAAATTATTTTCTTCTCTTTTAAAATAAAATGGTTCATGCAAAACTTCCTTACCTTTAGAAAGGTATTCAATAAATTCTAATAATCCTCCTTCGAAATGGAAAATATTTTTTCTACTTGAAGATTCATCTATTAGCTCAATAGTTACCTCTTTATTGAGAAAAGCAAGTTCCCTTAGTCTATTAGCTATAATATCATAATCAAATTTTACAGTCTCAAATATAGAGGAGTCAGGATAAAAAAGAATTTTTGTTCCTGTTTCGGAAGTTTTTCCAATTATTTTTATATCGCTTTTAGGCTTACCTCTTTCATAAACTTGATAATAAATATTACCATCCCTTTTTACTTCAACTTCAAGTCGTGATGACAAGGCATTTACTACAGAAAGTCCAACTCCATGAAGTCCTCCACTTATTTTATATATGGAATTAGAGAATTTACCTCCCGCATGTAAAGTGGTCAATACAACTTCTAAGGCAGATTTCTTTGCTTGAGGATGAATTTCTACAGGAATTCCCCTTCCATTGTCTTGGACAATAACTCCTCCATCTTTTCTTAAAATGACTAATATATAATTACAAAACCCAGACAATACCTCATCAATACTATTATCAACTAATTCAAATACCAAATGATGGAGGCCCCGAATTCCAGTATCACCTATATACATACCTGGTCTTTTTCTAACTGCCTCTGTTCCTTCAAGAATCTGAATACTTTCAGCAGTATAACTATCTTTTTTTACCACCATACTTTCCTCCCTTTTGTAGAACTAACAAACTTTTAAGATAGTTTTTAAAAATATCTTTAAGTTCTTCGTCTTTAATAACAGCAACTATTTTAGCAACTCTTTCTTCTTCTCGCAAAGAGAGTTTTATTTTAGGTTTTTCATAATTTTTTTTAAACTTTTTGAAAGATGAGCCTTTATCTAAAAATATAATATCTTTTATAACGGGATATTTTAGAAAACTATTCAAATCCTCCAGAATTTTCGGTTTTAAAAGATTTAATTCTTGAGCCCATACACTACTATCTACATAAACGTATATAATTCCATTTTTAACAAATTTAGGATAGGTATGAGAAGCTAAGGTTTCTCCAACAATTTTTGCCCAATTCTCGAGGGCAAGATATTCACAGATGTTTTTTTCTAATTTTAATCTTGAAAAAACTTCCCAAAGTTTCTCAGAAATTAAGTTAGGCATGATAATAAACTTCTCCATCAATTATTTCAAAAAAAGGAAATTTTTTTAATATTTCCATATTATAAGAAGAAGTAATAAAAACTTGAAAATCTTTTATAGAATTCCATACTATCTTTTGTTTTTCATCATCCAGCTCTGAGAATAAATCATCAATCAATAAAATAGCTTTTTCTTTTCTTTTTTCCGAAAGGAGTCTTAACTCTGAGAGCTTCCAAATTAAAAAAGCCATTTTTCTTTCTCCTCCAGAACCGAAATTTTTTAAATCATATCTTTCTCCATTCTTTGTCCAATAAAAAACTATATCATCTCTATGAGGACCTATAGTAGTGTATTTTTTATTTAAGTCATTTTTTTGAGAATTTATAAGACTCTTTTCAAAAGATTCTTTAATTTTTTTCTCACTATAATCGTCTAAAGGAAAACTAATTTTATACTCAATTTCCAACACATTCTCTCCTAAAAGTTCATTACTTACATCCTTTATATATTTCTCCATTTCTTTTAAAGTAATTAACCTATGCCATAAAATATTACTTCCTTTTTCTATAAGTATTTTATTCCATGCCTCTAAATCTCTATTATCTTGGGAATTCCTAAGTAATAAATTTCTTTGATATAAAGCCTTTTGATACTCAATTAAAGTTTTGTTATAAGAATAAAATAATGTTGATATAAATCTGTCCAACAAAAACCTTCTTTTTGCAGGCTCTTCTTTTATTCTTAAAACCTCTTCTTGAGTAAAAAGAACCAAAGGAAAAAGGTATGTTAACTCTCTTTGCTTCTTAACAATTTTTTGATTAATTTTCATTTTTTTATCTCCATAAATACTTAAGGCAGATTCTAATAAAATACTCTGTCCTTGCCAAAAGACATTACCTTTTATATATAAAAATTCCTCTTTCCATCTAATTAATTCTTTTTCCAAAAAAGTTCTAAAAGATCTTCCAGTAAAAAGAAAATATATTGACTCTAATAAATTTGTCTTACCTTGAGCATTTTTCCCATGAATAATATTTACTTGTAAAAAATTCAGCTCTATATTCTTAAGATTTCTAAAGTTAATTACTTTAAGTTTTTCTAAAAACAATTATTTTCTATACACCACCTTATAAGAACTTCCATTAATCTCTATAATATCTCCATCCTTTAAAACTTTATGTCTACGAATTTCCCTTTCTCCATTTACCTTAACTTTTCCAGAAATAATAAGCATTTTAGCTTGTCCACCTGTTTCTACAATACGAGCCCACTTTAGAAATTTATTTAATGTAATAGTTGGAGTATATATTTCAATTTCTTTTATATTCATAATCTTACAGGCATTAAAACATATATATAACTTTCATCTTCAGGAATTTTAATAAGTGCAGGACCTAAATTTGAAGTAAATCTCAGTTCTATTTCCTCAGAATCTAAATTTTCTAGAGGTTCAATAAGATATTCCACATTAAATCCAATTTCTAAACTCTCCTCACCTTTCAAAATTTCTGCAGGAATAACTTCTCTTCCTGCACCCCTTTCTGAAGTCAATGAAGAAAGAACAACCTCCTGAGAAGAAATAGTAATTTTTACCGTATTTGTTTGATCTGCAGAAGCTAAAACCTCCATTCTTTCTAAAACATCTAATAAGTCTTCTCTGTTACATCTAAATCCCGTTAAGAAGTCTGTAGGAATAATTTTATCATAGGAAGGAAATTGACCTTGAAGAAGCCGAGATGTGAAATACACAGATTCACATTTAAGAAGAATCTGACTATCTAAAAAGGCTACACCAATTTCTTCTGTTTTAATTTTAGAAATTATCCTTTGAAATTCCTTAAGACTTTTTGCAGGAATTATTACACTAGGAATCTCTGAGGAGCTTGATATTTTTGTCAAAGCAAGTCTATGTCCATCTACGGCTACAATATATATAAATCTATCTTTACTCTCCATCAACACTCCTGTCAGAACTTGTTTTATTTCATCTTCCGCTGCAGCAAATATAGTTTGTTTTATACCCTTTAGAAACTCTTCTCTATTTAAATAAATTTGAGGTTGAATATTTCCTAAATCTAATTTAGGAAATTCTTCAGTATTTTCTCCTTGAATTTCAACATTAGAATAACCTGCGTGAATAATAGCCCTATTTCTCTCATTTACACTAAATTCTAAAGATACTGAGGGAAGTTTGTTTACAATATCTACAAAAAGACTTCCAGGAAGACAAACTTCTCCAGGTTCTTCAACTATTACAGGCATACTTAAAGACAATCCAATTTCAAGGTTATTAGACTGAAGATAAAGGTTATCATTTTCTGCTTTAAGATAGACATAAGTAAGAATAGGTAAAGTAGTCTTTGTAGCAATAGCAGTTTTTACTATTTGTAAAGCATCACTTAAATCTTCTTGTTGAGTAATAAACTTCATCTTCTATCCTCCTTCCAATCTTTTTCTCAATAAATTATAACTTTTATTTGACAAAAAAACAAAGTCTTATTATAATGTTTAATGTTGAGTAGTTTAGTCAATATTTGAGGAAAAAAATATGTTTAGAGTATCGGCAAGACTAGATTGTAGTATAAGAGCATTGGTACTTTTGGGAAAGACTTATGGTAAAGAAGTTCTTTCCTTGAATAAAATAGCTGAAAAAGAAGGAATTTCTAAAGATTTTTTAGCTCAGTTGATGTTAGATTTAAAGAAAGCAAATATTGTTGAAAGCTTTAAAGGAGTTAGTGGAGGATATATTTTAAAGAAACCTCCATCAGAAATAAATCTAAAAGAAATCTTTGAAGCTATAGAAGGTCCCTTAAGTATTATTGAATGTATTCATACTTCAGAAGAAACATGTAAAATACAAAGTATTTGCTCTCCCAAAAAAGCATGGGAATATATTGAAAAGAAAATATCGGAAGCCTTGGAAAGTTTGACATTAGAGGATCTTATTATGGGAATAGAAAGAAAGGAGGAATTATTATCAATATGAAAGAGATACTGTTAGAAGCAAAAAATCTTTCGGTAAGTATAGGAGAAAAAAATATTATTCAGAAATTAAATTTTAAATTAACTCAAGGTGTACATCTTCTCTTAGGACCAAATGGCTCAGGAAAATCTACCCTTTTGGGTTCAATAATGGGATTAGAAAAATTTAAGATTTCTGGAGAAATTCTTTGGAAAGGAGAAAATATTACAAATTTATCCCCTGATAAAAGATTTAAAAAGGGAATATTTTTAGCCTATCAGTTACCGCCAGTAGTAAGAGGAGTTCGATTGATGGATATTCTAAAGAAAATTTTAAATATTAACCCTAAAGCTGATCTACCAAAAGAAATTTATAAATATTTAGAAGATTTAGAACTTGATGAATCTTTCCTTGAGAGAGAAGTAAATCATGGTTTTTCTGGTGGTGAAAGAAAAAAAAGTGAGATTCTTCAAGTGTTATTAGCAAAACCTGAATTAGCTCTTTTAGATGAGCCTGATTCAGGAGTAGATATAGATTCTTTAAAATTGATAGGGAAAATAATTCAAAAGATTTCAGAGAAAAGTAATTTACTTATTGTATCTCACAATCTCAAGATTTTAGACTATGTAAATCCCGATTCTGTATTAGTCTTAATTGATGGTAAGTTTATTTATAGTGACGGAATAGAGATTATTCATATTATTGAAGAAAGAGGATATGATTTTGTAAGGAGGAAATTGTATGTTGAAAACTTATCTCTTGGAAATTAGAAATAAAGCTTTAAAAGCTAAAGATAAAATATCTCCTTTAGGACCCGACATTAACTTGGAGAGCTTTTTTAAAGAAATTAAAGAGAAGCCTATTGAAGATTTATCTCAGTTACCTTATGAGATTATCGAAAATATACAATACTCTGGTATATCTCCGAAAGAAGAAGAAAGAGCAGGCACCTTTTTTCAAATAGATCACAGTGTGATCTATGAGAAAATAAATAAAATTTATCAGGGAAAATTGGAAATAAGTTCTATCGAAGAAGCATTAAATAAATATGAATGGTTGGAGAATTATTATGGAAGATTGATTTCTCCGGATACTGATAAATATACTGCTTGGGCCGAATTAAGACCGACAGGAGGTTATTTTATCCATGTGTATCCAAATCAAAAAATAATAACTCCTATACAATCCTGTCTCTACATAAAAGAAGGAAATATAAGCCAAAATGTTCACAATTTAATTATTGTAGAAGAGGGAGCAGAAGTTTTTGTCACAACTGGATGTTTAACCCATTTAAAGAATGAACCTGGAGTCCATATTGGAATATCGGAGTTCTTTGTAAAAAAAGGAGGAAAGTTATTTTTTACAATGATTCATAATTGGTCTGAAGAATTTCACGTAAGGCCAAGAACAGCAGTTAAGATAGAGGATGGAGGTATTTTTATCAATAATTATATTTCCCTAAAACCTGTAAAATCAATTCAGAGTTTTCCCACTGCTTATGTGGGAAAAAACGGGATTGCAAGATTTTATAGTATTATATATGGAAAAAAGAATTCCTATATAGATTTAGGGGCAAAAATAATTTTAGAAGAGGAAGGAGCTCGTGGAGAAATAGTATCAAGAATTATTGCGGATGAATCTTCTGATATTTATAGTAGAGGTGAAATTATTGGCAAAAAGGAAAAAACAAAGGGACATTTAGATTGCAAGGGAATACTATTGAAATCTACCGCAAGAATTTCTGCTATTCCCATACTTATCGCTGAAAATCCTGAAAGCGAATTATCTCATGAAGCTGCAATAGGACCAATCGCAGAAGAAGAAATTGAATATTTAACTACACGTGGATTCGAAAGAGACGAGGCAATCTCGACTATAACTCGAGGCTTTTTAAACTTAGATATTCCTGGTCTTCCAAAGGTAGCGAAAGAACAAATAAGTTACGCCATAGCTCAACTTGAAAAGGGAGGATTATAAATTAATTTCCCCTACTCCGTTTGCTGTTTCTAAAATCAAAATTTCAGGAGAAAATCCAAATCTCAATCTATAAGCCTCTTCAATTTTTTGACACCATAAGTTAAGCATTTTCGAAAAAACGAGGTTTATGGTGGAACCACCAAATCCTCCTCCTGTCATTCTTGAAGTAAAAGCATAATATTCATGAGCTTTTTCAAAAAGAAAGTCTAATTCCTCACAAGTAACTTCATAAAGATATCTTAAACTGTTATGAGATTCTACCATGTATTTATCTAATTCTTCCCATTTGTTTTCTTTTAATGCCTTTACAAAATTAAGAACCCTTTGATTTTCTCTATAAACATGTTCCACTCTTCTTTTTAAAGGATCAGGCAAAACTTTTTGTGATAAGCTAAAACCTTCTTCATCTAAGTCTCTTAGAGAATTAATAGGAAGATAATTTCTTAAAATTTCTAAGGCTTTTTCCCCCTCTTCTCTTCTCTTTGTATATCCTTCTCCTGCAATTGAATGTTTCACCTTTGTATCCACTATTACTAATTCTAAATCTTTACTCTTTATATCAAAGGGAATATATTCATATTCTAAGTTTCTTGTGTCTAGTAGAAGAGCATGATCTTTTTTTCCAAAAGCTGATATAAATTGATCCATAATACCACATCTTGCTCCTACAAATTCATTTTCAGCTTTTTGAGATAATTTGACAATATCTATTAAATTTAAAGGAAGTTGAAAATATTCTTTTAATCCAAAAGCAACAGAAACTTCGTAAGCTGCAGAGCTTGACAATCCTGCACCCATTGGAATTTCACTATAAATATATCCATCAAACCCCGGTATCTCTCCTACCTTCTCTATTATTTCTTTTATGACTCCTAGTAAATAATTACTCCATGGATATTTGTAACTATATTCAATATTATTTAATTCAAATTGAAAAGCTTGAGAAAAATTTTCAGAATATATCTTGACTCTTTTTGTGTTATTTTCTCTTAAAAAGAAATAAAAATATCTATTTATTGCACAGGGGAGAACATATCCAAGATGGTAATCTGTATGCTCTCCAATAAGATTCACCCTTCCAGGAGCCCTAACTCCTCTAACTTTCTCAAGACTACCGAAAAATTCTTTTAAATTATTATTCATTCTCTAAACCTCCTTATGCTTTCCCTTATAAGTTCTGCAGAGTCCTCGGGAGCTAATGGGTTTATAAAGGTTCCTGATCCTGATTCCACGCTAGCAAGATATTTAATTTTATCCTTATCTCTATGAAGGGAATAAAATTCAATATGAAAATGATAAAAGGGATATTCACCTTTAGAAGGTTTTTGATGTAAAACCATCATATAGGAAAAATTGAATCCATATACATTATCATAAGCTTTAACAATTTTTTGTATAATCTCTGCTAAATACATTTTTTCTTCATAATTCATTTCAGGAAGAGAACCTAAATGTCTATTGGAATATATATGAAGTTCAAAAGGGTATTTACCATAAAAAGGAGAAAAGGCAGTGAAATATTTGTTCTCATAGACTAACCTTTTCTTTTCGTTTTTCTCCTTTTCTAATATGGAGCAAAAAAGACATTTTCCTTTTTTATTGTAATATTCCATTGAAGAATTGATTTCTTTCTCAATTATTGGTGGAATAAAAGGGAAAGCATAGATTTGACCATGAGGATGGTGAAGACTTACTCCTACTATTTCTCCTCTATTTTCAAAAATAAGCACATAATTTATAAAATCTAAAGCACTTAGATCTTTAAATCTATCTTCCCAAACCAATACTAACTTCTCCACTTGCTCTAAGGGCATGCGAGATACTGAAGAGTCATGCTCCATAGAATACAAAACTACTTCGCATACACCCTGTCCACCTTTTAGTTTATAAATCTCATCTTCAAAAGGAATAACATCAAAAACCTCTTTAGTTAAAGAAGGAAATCTATTTTCAAAAACCAATAGATCGTAAGGTTTTGGAACTTCAACTCCACCATAACATAATGGACATTTTTCCCTTGGAGGAAGCACTGGTCTTTCTTGAACTTTTCCTGCAACAATAACCCATTCTTTCAAAAAAGGATGCCATCTTAACTCACTACTCATCTTTCCTTTCTCCTTCCAATTCAAAATCATAATAGTACATTAATCTTCCATCTTCTTTTTTTTCTGTTCTCTTTATCATTTTCCATTTTCTCATAGAAAAAATCCCTCCTTATTTGCCATATTTTTTTATCAAATTAATAGCTTCCTTTTCTGTCCAAGCTATTAACTCTAATAAATCTTCTTCTCCTTCTATTTCATTCTTTCCCTTCCAATTCTCCATTACTTTAATTATTAATGGAACAATCTGAGAAAATTTTATATTTCCTTTTAAAAACTGAGAAACAAAAATCTCATCAGAAATAGCAAGAATAGCAGGAAAAATATCTCCCTTTTTAACTACTTCATATAAATATTTAATAATAGGGAACTGATCATCAACAGGATAAAAATCTAATCTCATATCTCTTAAATCAAGCTTTTGCCATTTATAATTTATCCTTTCTGGATAGAAGAGGGCATATTGAATGGCAAATTTCATATCTGTTGGAGAAAGATAGGCTATAAGCGAGCCATCAATAAGTTCAATAATTCCATGAACAATACTTTGGGGATGAATAAGAACATCAATCTTTTCATAGGGAAGGTTAAAAAGATAATGGGCTTCTACAATTTCTAAAGCTTTGTTTACAAGATTTGCAGAATCAATAGTAGTTTTCTTTCCCATTCTCCATCGGGGATGATTTAAAACTTCCTCTAGTTCTACATTTTCAATATATTTTTTTTCTTTTCCAAAAAAGGGACCACCTGAAGCAGTTAGTATAATTCTTTCAATCTCCCCTTTTCTGTCGGAAAGAAGCTGAAAAATAGCACTATGTTCGCTATCTATAGGAATTATTTCAGAATTAGAATTTTTAAGCCACTCTTTAAAGAATTTTCCACAAGTAACTATTACTTCCTTGGTCGCTAAAGCAATTTTTTTATTACTTAAGATAGCCTTTTTTGTAGGATAAATTGCTTCAAGTCCAGATATAGCTATTATAACTAAATCTATATCTTCTAAACTTGCTAAGAATTCTATCCCTTCCCTTCCAAACAGAATAGTAGGATTATAGGAAAAAGAGGGAATTTCTATGTTAGAATTATAAACTGCTAAATAGGGAGGTCTAAATTCTTCTGCCAATTCTTTTAACGTTAAAATATTTTCTTTAACTGCTATCCCAACTATAGCAAACTTATCTCTATGTTCTCTTATTACTTCAATAGTTTGTAAACCTATGGAACCTGAAGCTCCTAATATTACTACTCTCTTCATAATCTTAACAAGGATAGGAAGTAGTAAACTGTTGGTATAGCAAAAAGAAGACTATCAAATCTATCTAATACTCCTCCATGGCCAGGAAGAAGAGAGGATGTATCCTTTACTCCAATTTCCCTCTTTAACATTGATTCTACAAGATCTCCTAACTGTCCCATAATACCTACAGTAATTCCCAAAATTAGAGTAAATAAAGGTCTCCAAGAATATAGAAAAGAAAAAATTAAAGAAGATAAACCAGAGAAAAAGATTCCTGCTATTGTTCCCTCAATAGTTTTCTTAGGACTTATAGATGGAGCCAAAGGATGTTTTCCTATAGTTTTTCCCACAAAAAATGCAGAGGTATCAGAAACCCAAACTAAAATAAAAGTAAAGTAACAAAACTTCTCACCCTGAGGTAAACTTCTCAACATTAAAAGATATCCCAATAAAAAAGGGATGTAAAAAAAACCCAAAAAGGTTAGAGAAAGATCAGTAATTGTCCTCTTTTTACTAAAAAGTTCATATATAAGTAATACTAAGATTAATAAAGGCAAAAAGATTATTAAAGCTCTTCGAGAGCCAAAATAGATAAAAGTGATATAAAGAAGTCCTAAAATTATTCCCTCTAATTTTAAAGGTTCAAACTTATATTTCTCTAAAAGAGTATAAAATTCCCATAATCCAAATCCTACTAATACCATTACAAAAATAAATAATACCTGATCTCCTATATGAATAGTCCAGAGAATGAGAGGAATTCCCCAAAGTCCCGTGATTATCCTCTCTAACACCTAAAGTCCTCCAAAACGTCTTCTTCTCTGTGCATATTCTATACACGCTTCTTTTAAATCCTCTTCATTAAAATCTGGCCAATATTTATTGGTAAACCATAGTTCTGTGTAGGCTAACTGCCAAAGAAGAAAGTTACTTATTCTATATTCTCCACTGGTTCTAATTAGAAGATCTGGGTCAGGAAGATCATGAGTTGAAAGATAATTACTAAAATTTTCTATATTGATATCATCTAAAAAAATTTTCTCATTAATTACATCATGGATGATTTTTTTACACGCAGAAATAATATCCCATCTTCCTCCGTAATTTAAGGCAACTGTAAGTACTCCTCTATCCCCACTTTTTGTCTCGTCAATCACTCTTTCAATCCTTTTCTGAAGATAATCTGGAATAGCAGTTATGTCTCCTATAACTTTTAACTTAATATTATTTTTAATAAGCTTATATTTAAATCTATCAATACTTTCATCTAAAATCCTCATGAGACCCTCAACTTCATCCCTAGGTCTCTTCCAATTCTCTGTAGAAAAAGCAAAAAAGGTTAAGTAAGGAATACCCCATTTAAAACCTACCTCTGAAATTCTTTCTACAACTAAAGCTCCTTCTCTGTGTCCCATAATTCTAGGAAGTCCTTTCTTTTGAGCCCACCTTCCGTTTCCATCCATTATAAAAGCGATATGTTTTGGGAGTTTATCCTTGGGAATTTCTATATCCATTATTTTCTTTCTTGATAATTCTCATAGGATAGAACAAAGAACCATTTTCCATTTTCAAATTTTTCCATTATAACTCGCAAATCTCCAAAGGACTCTTGAGATAAGAAAGGATAATCCAAATCGAGAATCACATTATCTTCTGATAGAAATTTGAAAACATCCTTTATCTTCCATCCTAAAAAGCTTTTCATAACTAAACTTCCATAATTTCTTTTTCTTTAATATCTAATAACTTGTCTATTTCTCCAATATATTTATTTGTTAATTTTTGAAGTTCATCCTGAAGCCTATGAAATTCATCTTCCGAAATTTTACCTTCTTGTTTTTCTTTTTTAAAAACCTCCAAATAATCTCTTCTTATATTTCTTATAGCTACTCTCCCATTTTCTGCTTCTTTATGGGCAATTTTAACAAGTTCCCTTCTTCTCTCTTCTGATAAAGGTGGAAAATTAACTCGAATTACTTGCCCATCACTCTGAGGGGTTAATCCAAGATTTGATTTTAAGATCGCTTTCTCGATCTCAGAAAGAACACTTTTATCCCAAGGCTGAATTAATACAGTTCTTCCATCTCCTATTTTTAAAGAAGCAACTTGACTTAATGGCATCATGTTGCCATAGTAATTTACTTTAATCTCATCAAAAAGACCAATAGATGGTTTTCCCGTTCTAATACCTTGAAATTCTCTTTTTACCGCTTCTATAGTTTTTTTCATTTTCTCTTCTATTTCTTTAAAGCTTTCTTTACCCATATTTTCCCCCCCATTCTTTATAAGCTAAGGACCAATATATGTCCCTATTTTTTCTCCCATAATTATTCTCTTTAGATTTCCCTTTTCAGACATTGAAAAAACTATTATAGGAATTTTATTTTCCATGGATAGGGAAACAGCGGTAGCATCTAAAGCCTCTAATCTTAGTTTAAGAAAATCAAGAGCATTTATAGTATCAAATTTTTTAGCATTAGGATTTACAAATGGATCTTCGGTGTATACACCATCAACTTTTGTTTCTTTTAAAATTACTTCCGCCTTAATTTCTGAAGCTCTTAGAACTGCTGCAGTATCTGTAGTAAAAAAGGGATTTCCTGTTCCTGCTGCAAAAATTACTATTCTTCCCTTTTCTAAATGCCTTATTGCTCTTCTACGTATAAAGGGTTCTGCAATTTGTCTCATTTCTATTGCAGTTTGAACTCTTGTATTTACACCCAATCTTTCTAAAGCATCTTGAAGAGCCAAAGCATTTATTACTGTTGCTAACATTCCCATATAATCAGCAGTAGCTCTATCTATACCCAAATCCTTACTCTCTCTCCCTCTAAAAATATTTCCTCCACCCACTACTATCCCTATTTCTACTCCTAATTCATAAACTTCCTTTATATCTTGAGCTATTTGATTAACCTTTATAGGATCTAAACCAAAACCTGAAGGACCACTAAAAATTTCTCCTGAAAGTTTCAATAGAATTCTTTTAAATCTCGGTGAAACCATAACTTATTCTTCCTCTCCTACCACATATCTTACAAATCTTCTTATTACAATATTTTCACCTAACTTTGAAATAGCTTCTGTTAATAAATCCTTCACTTTAATTTCAGGATTTTTTACAAAAGGCTGTTCCAATAAACAAACTTCTTCAAAAAATTTTTCAAGTCTTCCATTAACTATCTTTTCAATAACATGAGAAGGTTTATTTCCTTCTTTTTCTAATTGAGTCATATAGATATTTTTTTCTCTTTCTAGAACCTCTTTAGGTACATCTTCTTTACTTATATATAAAGGATTCATTCCTGCAATTTGTAAACATAGGTCCTTCGCTAGATTTTTAAATTCATCAGTTCTCGCAACAAAATCTGTTTCACAGTTGAGTTCCAATAGAACTCCAAGTTTTGATCCCGTATGAATATATGCTTCAATAATTCCTTCCTTTGCAACTCTCGTAGACTTTTTCGCAGCCTTTACTATTCCCCTTTCTCTTAGGATTAAGATTGCCTTTTCCATATCACCATTAGCTTCCTCAAGGGCACGTTTTGCATCCATAACTCCCGCACCCGTTTTTTCTCTTAATTCTCTAATCATTTCCAAAGAAACTTCCATTTTTTAAACCTCCCTATCCAACTTCAGTTTCCTTCTCTTGTAATTCTAATTCCTTTTCTCGTAAATCTCTTCCTTCAATAATTGCATCCGCTATCTTTGAAACAATTAATTTTACAGCTCTTATAGCATCATCATTTCCTGGAATAGGATAATCAATTACTTCTGGATCACAGTTAGTATCTACAATAGCAACAATTGGTATGTTTAACCTTCTTGCCTCTTTAACTGCAATCTCTTCTCTTTTTGGATCCACAATAAATACCACATCAGGAAGAGTTTCTATTCCCCTTAAGCCATCAAAAAGCTTAACTAATTTTTCTAATTCCCTTTCATATCTTAAAGCTTCTTTCTTGGGGAGCTTTTCAAATTTTCCATTGTTTTTCATTTCTTCTAAACGAATCATATAATCAATCCGAGATTTTATAGTAGAAAAATTAGTTAACATACCACCAAGCCATCTTTGAGTTACATAAAAGGCTCCACATCTTTTTGCTTCTTCCTCTATACTTTGCTGGGCTTGTTTTTTTGTTCCTATAAACAAGAAGGTTTTACCATCTTTTGCTTGTTCCTTTACAAACTCATATGCTTCTTCCAGTTTTACTAAGGTTTTTTGAAGGTCGATAATATGTATACCATTTCTTTCGGAAAAAATATACTCCTTCATTTTAGGACACCATCGTTTCGTCTGGTGCCCGAAATGTACTCCTGCCTCTAATAATTGTTTCATTAGTATATGAGCCATTTGCACCTCCATTAAAATTTGGTTTTTTTCCACCCCTCTCTTCTTCTTCTCTTAGAACTTTCTCTAAAAAGAAAGCACCCCTAAGAGAATCAGAGAGGGTGTGTTATAATTCGAAAAGAAGTATATCACGAAGAATATTTAATTACAAGTACTTTTATGATATACTTAACTAAAATTCTCAAAAAACTTAAAAAATTGAAAACAGAAAAGAGTTCTTTTTTTATAGTATTAATTTGGTTAAAAGATAAAGAAAGTAACATAAAAGAGAATATCCCTATCCTAGCTGTTGGGAATGCCAGAGAAATCTTACTTCTCTGTCAAAAGCTTCTATCTCCCAAAACAACCCTTTTAGAATTTTTTCAAAATTACAAAAAAACCGCAGAGTCTTTTGGATATGAAACTAAGTCCTTAGAAATTTTAGATTTTTTAAAATTACTCGAAAAGATGAAGATAATAGAAATTTATGAGCTCCCAAAGGAAATTTTTCTAGAATAAAATTTGCTATTTTAAAAATTTTTAGGTATACTATTATTCAATAAAAGTTAAATTAGAGAATATAATACAGTAAGCTTAAGAAAGCAAGTTTAAAAGTGGGTTTTCCCACTTTTTCTTTTTAATTATGAAGGAACAAATAAGGATGGAAATTATAAAAAAGGTCAAAGAAATTGCAGAACCTATTCTTGAAAAAGAAGGAATAGAGCTTGTAGATATTGAATATCAAAGAGAAAAAAAAGGATGGGTTCTAAGGTTTTATATACATAAGCCTGGAGGAGTTTCTGTAGAAGATTGTGCTTTAATTAGTGAAAAAATAGGAAGGGAATTGGATTTTTATGATCCAATTCCTCATTCTTATACTCTTGAGGTTTCTTCTCCAGGATTAGATAGACCTTTAACTAAAATAAGTGATTTTAAGAGAAATATTGGTGAAAAAGTAATAATATTTCTCAAAGAAAGTTATGAAGGAGAAAAGAATATACAAGGAAAAATTTTAGGAATAGAAAATAATGAAGTAATCTTAGAAAGAAAGAAAGAAGTTATAAATATTCCTATCGAAAAAATTCATTATGGCAAATTAATTGTAGAATTCTAGGGAGGGAAACTTATGAAATTAGGGGAAGACTTCTGGGTAGTTTTAGAACAAATAATAAAAGAAAAGAAAATAAATAAAGAGACAATAATTGAGGCTCTAAGAAGAGCTCTTCTTTCTGCTTTTAAAAAAGCATATGGAACAAGCAAAGGAGCAAGAGTGGAGATTGATCTTGCTAATCAAGAGATAAAAATTTATGTAACAAAAAAAGTTGTCGAAAAAGTTAAAGATCCAATAGCAGAGATGTCTTTAGAAGAAAGCAGAGTTATTAATGAAAATTCTCAACAAGGAGACGAGGTAGAGATAGAAGTAGAGCCTCAAGAATTTGGAAGAATTGCAGTTCAAGTAGCAAAGCAAGTAATAATTCAAAGTTTAAAAGAGGCAGAAAGAAAAGTTCTTTATGAAAAGTATAAAACAAAAGAAGGAGAGATTATAAGTGGCTCTATTTTAAGGGTAGAAAGAGGAAACGTGTACGTAAGACTTCCAGATATAGAAGCAATTTTACCATATAAAGAACAAATACCTACGGAAAATTATTGGATAGGAAGAAGAATTAGAGCTTATTTATTAGAAGTTCAGAAGACAACAAAAGAGCCTCTTATTATTCTATCTAGGAGTCATCCTGGATTTTTAAAAAGACTTCTAGAATTAGAAGTTCCTGAAATAAAGGAGGGAATAATAGAGATCATTAATGTTGTAAGAGATCCTGGGATTAGAGCAAAAGTAGCAGTACATTCTACTTATCCTGAAATTGATCCTATAGGTGCTTGTATTGGGTATAAAGGAGTTAGAATCCAAAATATAGTTAATGAGCTAAATGGAGAAAAGATTGACCTAATTCAGTGGAGTAAAGATCCAGCAGAGTTTATTGCAAGAAGCCTCAGCCCTGCTAAACCAATAAGAGTTGAACTAAAAGAGGATGAAAAAAAAGCATTAGTTATTGTTCCTCCTGAACAATTATCTCTTGCGATAGGTAAAGATGGACAGAATGTAAGACTTGCAGTAAGACTTACATCTTGGAAGATAGATGTGAGAACAGAATCTTCAGAAAGAGTAGAAAATAAGGCTATTATTAAAGAATGAGTAGTAGAAGACATATTCCTATTAGAACATGTATAGGATGTGAAGAAAAAAAGCCTAAAAGAGAAATGATTAGAATTGTAAGGCAAAATGAGGATATTTTTATTGATCCGACAGGAAAGGCTTCGGGAAGAGGAGCATATATATGCGTAAATTTAGACTGTCTAGAAAAAGCCATAAAGAAAAAAGCTTTGTCTTATGCATTAAGATGTTTTATATCTCCAGAAATATTGGAAATTTTAAAGAGAGATTTACAACAAGAAATATTAAAACGGGGGGAGAAAAATGAGAAAAAGAATTTATGAGTTAAGTAAAGAATTAGGAATAGAAAGTAAAGAATTATTAAAAATTCTTTCAGATTTAGGGGTAAATATTAAATCAGCTTTAAATATAATTGATGAAGAAACTGAGGAGATAATAAAAGATTTATTAAAAAAGGAAGAAACCCCTATTTCTCCCCCTAAAACAGAGATAAAGGAGAAGAAAGAGGAAGTAATAGAAAAAGTTGAAAAAAAAGAAAAAGTTTTAAGAATCTCTGGAGCTCTAACTGTAAGAGAAATCGCAGAGCTTTTAAATATTCCTTCAACTAAATTAATTTTAGAGCTTATGGAAATGAAAATTATGGCAAATATTAATCAACTTCTGGAACCCGATATTATTAAAAAAATAGGTGAAAAATTTGGATATAAAGTAGAAGAAACAAAAATCAAAGAAATTCAAAAGAAAAAAGAATTAACTCCTGAAGAACTGCAAAGATTGAAGCCTAGACCTCCTGTGGTAGTTGTTATGGGACATGTGGACCATGGAAAGACAACTCTATTAGATGCTATAAGACAGACAAATGTTGCAGATAAAGAGTTTGGCGGTATCACCCAACATATTGGAGCATCAGTAGTAGAACATCAAGGAAAAAAAATAGTTTTTTTAGACACACCAGGACATGAAGCCTTTACGGCATTGAGAGCACGAGGAGCTCAGGTTACAGATATTGCTGTTTTAGTTGTTGCTGCAGATGATGGCGTAATGCCACAAACTATCGAGGCTATTAACCATGCAAGAGCAGCTAATGTTCCCATAATCGTTGCTATAAATAAAATTGATAAACCTGAAGCAAACCCAGAAAGAGTTAAACAACAACTTTCAGAATTAGGCTTGATCCCAGAAGAATGGGGTGGAGATACTATAATGATTCCTGTATCCGCTAAAAGAAAACAAGGAATTGAAAATCTCTTAGAGATGATTTTATTAGTAGCAGATATACATGAGTTAAGAGCAGATCCAGAAGCAATTCCTAAAGGAGTTATTATTGAAACTAGAATAGATAAAGGGAGAGGTCCCGTAGGAACTGTAATTGTCCAAGAAGGAACATTAAAGATTGGACAATATTTTATTGCGGGTGAAGTAAAAGGTAAAATAAGAACAATGTTTGATGATAAGAATCGTCCTCTTAAAGAAGCTCCACCATCTCAACCAGTAGAAGTTTCAGGTTTTGAAGAACTTCCTCAAGCAGGAGATATATTGCAGGTAGTAAGAGATGAAAAAGAAGCGGAAGAAATTCTAGAAGAGAAAAAGAAAAGAAAAGAAAGTTCTACTTTCGAAATTGTGGGTTTAGGAGAAAAAATTCTTCCTATAATAATAAAAGCAGATACTCAAGGATCTTTAGAAGCTATTTTACAAACTATAGGTAAAATGGATACCGAAGAGATTACTATTAAAGTAATCCATTCAGGAATTGGAAGTATAACAGAAAGTGATGTTATGCTTGCTTCTGCCTCAAAAGCATTAATTATTGGTTTTAATGTAAGACCAGATAATAAAGGTAATGAAGCTTTATCTCGAGAGAGAGTTCAAGCAAAAACATATAGAATAATATATGAAATAATAGATGATCTAAATAATATTATAAGAGGATTTAAGAAACCTGAGATTAAGGAAGTTATTATTGGAAGAGCAGAAGTAAAAGCTACTTTTAACATTCCAAGAGTCGGGACTGTAGCAGGTGTTTACGTAAGAGAAGGAAAAATACAGAGAAATGCAAAAGTAAGGCTTTTAAGAGATGGAAAAATCGTCTACGATGGAAAAATAGCGTCTTTAAAAAGATTTAAAGAAGATGTCACTGAAGTTTTAACAAATTTTGAGTGTGGTGTTGGGTTAGAAAACTTTGGAGATATAAAGCCAGGGGATCAATTAGAGATTTACATATTACAAACTCAATAAGCTATGATTATTGGTGTGTGTCGCATAGTCTTGTCTATTCCTGAGAGTTTTTCATTAAAAGATAAAAGAAGAGTTAAGAGAAGCATAGTAGAGAAAGTAAGAAATAAATTTAATGTTTCCATTGCAGAGATTGAAGCTCAGGATAATATAAGAGAACTTATTCTGGGAATAAGTTGTATTTCTACAGATTCAAATCAAATATATAGAGTGCTTTCTGATGTGATAAAATTAGTGGAAAAAGAAAAAGATAGTTTCATAGTGGATTATGAAATAAATATCTTATAAAATTTAGAGGAGATGATAAATCTTGAAACAAAGACGAGAAAGATTAGGAGAACTATTAAGGATTGAAATTAGCGAAATTCTTTTAAAAAGGGTTAAAGATCCAAGAATTTCTTCTTTTGTTTCCATAACTGAAATAAAATTAAGTAAAGATTTAAGATATGCTCATGTCTTTGTGAGTATATTTGGGGACGAAAAAACAAAAAGAGAGACTTTAACCGGTTTGGAAAGTGCAAAGGGTTTTATAAGAAGTGAAATAGGAAAGGATTTGAGAATAAGATTTATACCTGAAATTATTTTTGAACTTGATGATTCTTTGGAAAGAGGAGATAGGATTTTAAAGATAATAAAAACCTTAGAATCAAATGAAGAAGACTAAAACTTTGAAGAGTATTTGGGAAATTATAAATAAAGAAAATAATTTTTTACTTGTAACCCATAAAAATCCTGATGGAGACGCTATAGGTTCTATTCTAGCCTTGTATTATTATTTAAAAGATAAGAAAAAAGAAGTATATTTGTATCTTCCTAATGGAATCCCTCATATTTATCAATTCCTAATTTTTGAGGAACTACAGATATTTGACGGATTTCAGAATTTAAATTTTAAGGTAGCTATCTTTCTTGATTGTGGAGATATTGAAAGAATAGGAGAAAACAATGCTTTTCTAAAAAGAATACCATTAATAATTAATATTGACCATCATCCAACAAATACTTTCTTTGGTAATTTAAATTTTGTAGATACAAAAGTATCATCAACTACAGAAATCCTATCAAATCTTTTTTTTAGGAATAAAGAAAACATAAACCAAAAAGTCGCTCAATGTCTTCTTACAGGTTTAATTACAGATACAGGAAGTTTTAGATTTAGTAATACAACCACAAATTCTTTTAGAACTGCAATTAAGCTTATGGAAAAGGGAGCAGAGGTTGCATACATTTCCCAACAAGTATTTGAAAGGAAAAATCTTTCTTCTTTATATTTGTTAGGAAAGGCACTTCTTCGATTAAAATTAAAAAATGATATTGCCTTTAGCTTTATAACAAAGGAAGATATGGAGGAGTACCATTCTAAAATTGAGGATACTGAAGGAATTATAGATACATTAAGAATGCTTAAAGAAGCTAAAGTAGTCATTTTTTTATATCCTCTATCTCCTTCTAAGACAAAGATAAGTTTAAGATCAAAATCTTCTCATATTGATGTGGGTTTATTTGCAAAAAAATTCGGAGGAGGAGGACATAAAGAAGCTGCAGGATTTGAAAAAGAAGGAAGACCTCAAGATATAGTTTTAAATGTAGTTAAAGACTTGTTAGAATTTATAATGGAATATGAACCACTTTTTATTGATAAATAAGCCACCAGGTATTACTTCTTTTACAGTAGTAAAAAAAATAAGAGAAATAACAGGAATTAAAAAAGTAGGCCATATGGGGACCTTAGATCCTCGTGCTTGTGGGCTAATGATTATAGGTTTAGATAAAGCAGTAAAATTAGAAGAATATCTGTTAACTTTTAAAAAAACATATATAGTAGAAATGGTCTTTGGAATAGGTAGTGAAACCTATGATAGAGAAGCAAAAAAGTTTACATATGAACCCCAAAATTTAAATGAAAAGGATTTAGAAATAATTATCAAATCTTTTGTGGGAGAAAGAGAACAAATTCCGCCAACCTTCTCTGCTTTGCATATAAAGGGAAAAAGAGCTTATGAATTAGCAAGAAAAGGAGAAGAATTTTCTCTTCCAAAAAGAAAAATAGTTATATATAATGCAGACTTAAAATACTTCGAGAAAAATATCTTTTCAAGAGCTATTGTCGAATTTTGTGTATCTTCAGGAACATACATAAGAAGTTTAATAAGAGATATAGGAAAAATTTTAAATATTCCTGTAATTACTTCTTTTCTTTTAAGAACTCAAATTGGTAAATTTCACATAAATAATGCTCTCCCTTATAAAAATCTAGAAAAAAATTGGAAAGAAAATCTTATTTCAGCAGTAGATATGTTAGATCTTCCGTCCTTTCTAGTGCTTAAGGATGCTATTCAGAAAGTAAGGAATGGAAATCCAATAAAAATTAAAGAGGTTAAGAATTTTTTTAATTGCTCTAACCCTATACTATTGGTTGATGAAAATAAAGAACTATTAGCAATTGCATATTATGATGGTAATTTAATTAAACCTAAGAAGGTTTTTAACTAAAATATGCTAGAAAATTATATTTCCAAGATTAAACTTAATAATTTAGAAGAAAAAAAAGAATTTGCAATTACAATTGGAGTGTTTGATGGTCTTCATAGAGGACATCAAGCGATTTTAAGAGAATTAAGAAAAATAGCTTTTGAAAATAATTTGAATTCTGCTGTTCTTTCTTTTGAAGATAGTTTTTCTAAAAATATTAAAGAGTTATCAGAATTTCTTCTCACAAATAAGGAAAAAGAAGAATTTTTAAGCCTCTTGGGTTTAGATTACTTTTTTTTAATAAAATTTTTTCCAGGATTAAAAAAATTAACTCCAGAAGATTTTATAAAAGAAATTTTAAAATTAGTCTCTGTTAAATATATATGCGTTGGAGAAAATTTCAGATTTGGATATGAAAGAAGAGGAGATTTAGAGATTCTCAGAAAACTTGGTTCTATATATAAATTTGAAGTTATTTCTTTTCCTTTACTTAGAGAAAAAGAAGAAGTCTTATCAAGCAGTTTAATTAGAAAATTTTTGAAAGAGGGAAACGTTGAAAAAGCTAAGAAAATGCTTGGATATTCTTTTTTTATCCGAGGAAAAATTGTAGAAGGAGAAAAGTTAGGAAGAAAAATCGGTTTTCCAACTGCTAATATTATGCCTCATGAGAAAAAACTATTTCTCTCTAACGGAATATATAGAGGAAAAATAATTATTGACGATAAATTCTATACTTCTGCCATATATCTAGGAACTAAGCCTACTTTTAATTATCACGATAGAATCTTAGAAGTTCATATATTAGATTATAACGAAAATATTGTTGGAAAAGAAGTTGAAATAACATTTGAAGAGTTTATAAGAGAAGAAAGAAAATTTTCTAGTGTAGAAGCCTTAAAAAAGCAAATTTTAAGAGATATAGAATATATAAAAGAAAAAAAGGAAGGAAAGATTTATATAATAACAATTGATGGACCTGCAGGTTCTGGAAAAACTACTATCGCAAGACTTTTAGCAAAATCCTTAAACTTTGACTATTTAGATAGTGGTGCCCTCTACAGAGCAGTGGGATGGCTTGCAAAGCAGGAAAATCTAATCTATGAAGAAGATATTCTTGAAATTATAAAAGAAAAACCCTTTAAATGGGAATGGGATGGGGAAAGTTTCAAAATTAGTTATAAAGGAAGAGAAATTTCAAAAATAATAAAAACTGATGAGATAGGAAATGAAGCTTCAAAAATTGGAGGTATGCCTAAAATTAGACAAATTCTAACTATGTGGCAAAGAGAATATTTTGAACAGATCAAAAAGGGATTAGTATTAGAAGGAAGAGATAGCGGAACAGTAGTTTTTCCTAATGCGGATTTGAAACTATATATCACTGCAAATTTAAAAACAAGAGCAGAAAGAAGAGCAAAGGAACTAGAAGAGAATTTCGAAAAAGTATTAAATTCTATAAAAGAAAGAGATAAAAGAGACACTGAAAGAATATATTCCCCCCTTAAAATTCCTCAAGATGCTTTTATAATTGACACTTCAAATTCATATCCCGAAGATATACTTAAAAAAATTATATCGTTGTTTGTTAAGATAGTATGAAAATTTTTTATTATAGAGAAGTCAATTCAACAATGGACATTGCTCAGAATCTGGCAGAGAGAGGAGTACCAGAAGGGAGCATAGTTTTAGCAGATATCCAGAAAGAAGGGAGGGGTAGAAAAGGAAGAAAATGGTATTCTCCTGAAGGTGGGCTTTGGTTTACTATAATTTTATATCCCAAATTAAAAAAAGAAGATTTAAATTTTTTACCTATTCTTATGGGTGTTAGTATTATTCAAGGATTAGAACCATTTTTATCTATTTCCTTAAACCTTAAATGGCCTAATGATATCGAATTTAAAGGAAAAAAAGTTGGAGGAATTCTTATAGAGAGTAAATGGGAAGGACATGTCTTAAAATACGTGAATGTAGGAATTGGAATTAATCTTATGATTCCTCCTGAAAATTTTGACAATAAAGATTTTAAAGCTACCTCTCTTTTAAAATATCTTAAGGAAAAGAATAAATTCCTTATCTTAGAGAAATTATACGAAAAAATTATGGAGAATTATAAAAATTTTCCACAAAACAAAAAGGATATCTATGAATATTTTCTTAAAAAATTTCCATATATAGGAAAGGAAGTACTTCTATATTCAGAATCCTCACAAAAAATTGTAAAAATTATAGATATTTCTAAAGATGGCTCTTTATTAGTAGAGGAAGACGGAGAGATTAAAAACTATAATTGGGGGGTTATAAGTGTTAGAACTTAGGAATATAAAAGGTTTTCTTATTGACCTTGATGGATGTATATACAGAGGTAATAATCTTTTACCTTCTGCAAAAGAGTTTATTGATTTTCTTCATAGAAAAACTATTAGAATTTTATTTGTCACGAATAATTCTACTCACTTACCTATAGATTATTGCCAAAAATTAAGAAACATGGGAATTGAAGTAAACGAAGAAGAGTTTTTAACTTCAGGTATAGCCACAGCAATTTACCTAAAGAAATGGAAGAAAAAAGGAAAAGCTTATGTTATAGGAGAAGATGCTTTAAAAGAAGCCATTATGAAAATTGATTGGGAAATTTCTGATGAGGATGTAGATGCAGTAGTTGTAGGCTTAGATAGAAATTTCACCTTTGATAAATTGAAAAGAGCAAATCACTTAATAAGAAATGGTGCAAGATTTATTGCGACAAATCCTGATAAAACTTTTCCTCAGGAGAACACTATTGAGCCAGGTGCTGGTTCCTTAGTTTCTGCAATAAGTTCCGCATCTCAAAAAAGACCAATTATAATAGGAAAGCCTTCTCCTTATATTGGAAAAATTGCTCTATCAAAATTGGGGCTTAGTTCTTCTGAAATAATAGTATTAGGAGATCGTATAGATACTGATGTTCTATTTGCTAAAAGATTAAAATCTATTTCTTTTTTAGTTTTGACAGGAGTATCTTCAAAAAATGATCTAAAGAAAACTAAAATAAAGCCTGATTTTGTTTTTAAAAATCTATCAGAAATTTTAGAATTTTTAGAGGATAAGTTTTAACATAGAGATTACGAAAATTATTAATGAGATATCAACTAGGGTATCAATAATAAATAATTTTGACGAAATTTTGATTAAGTATTTTTCTATCAAAAATTTTATTAAAATTGTTAAAGAAATGAAAGAATAATAGTTTCTAATTTCAAACCATAATATAAAGAATAATATACTTTTAAAAATTCCTCCTATATATTTTTCAAGAGAAGGTATTCCATTTGTTGTAAACTCTTCCTTTGAGTCAATATTTTTTCTTACATAAAAGGTTAAGATTGTGCCTGTAAAGACAACGATTATATAACCAATAGCCAATAGAACGTAATAATCACTGTTATAAAATCTTAACCATAAATTTCCTAAGTAAGGTCTTTCCCAGAATATGGGATATTTGCTATATGGAAATAAAAAGACAAATGTTAAAGATATAAAATGTATTAACTGATCTAATAGAAAATACCAAATATTATCTTGAGTCTTAGAGAGATTAGATGTTTTAACTTTTCTCCAATCAATATATATATGAAAAATCCATACACAAAGAATATAAAGAATTGAGGAAAAATATTTTAAATAAGGCATAGATAAAAAAAGAGCACATATTAGGAAAATAGATCCATGGAGAACTACACCCAAGAAGGATTTTTTCTTTAATTTAAAAATAAAATTAGTCTGAAAGGGAAAATCTGCTAATAAATGGGCTAACCATAACCTCAAGAACCAGAACATAATTTCCCCTTTTGCCACAGAGATAATAATGCAGAGACTACTAAAGGATCGAATTGTTTTCCTTTTTGATTTTCAATCTCCATAATTGCGACATCCATACTTAATCCCTTTCTATAAGGTCTGTCAGAAGTCATAGCATCTAACGTGTCTGCTACAGCAATTATTCTTCCTAATATTGATATCTGTTCTCCTTTTAGTTTTTTAGGATATCCACTCCCATCATATCTTTCATGATGTTCCTCAACTCCAGGAATTATATCTTCTAAAGAGGAAAGAGGCTCCAAAATCTTCCGTCCCACCAATGGATGCTTTTCTATCTCTTTTCTCTCTTCTTCTGTTAATTTTTCTTTTTTTCTTAATATGACTTCATCTATACCAATTTTTCCAATATCATGAAGAAGAGCAGACAACCTAATCTTTTCAATGAAGTTTTCATCAAATCCCATTTCTTCTGCAATTAATTCTGAATATTGAGTTACCCTTCTAGAATGCCCGTGGGTATAAGGATCCTTTGCTTCAATAGCAAAGGCTAAGGATTCTACTGTATCAAAAAATAATTCTTTTAAATTTTGGTATAATCTTGCATTTTCTATAGCAATAGCTGCTTGATTTGCAATAGCTTGTAATAAATTCAGATCATTTTCGTCGAAGTTATCATTTCCTTTTTTATTAAGAACCTCTATAACTCCAACAATTTTCTCTTTAGTTTTTAAAGGAACACACAAAATTGACTTTGTTCTAAAAGATGTAGCAGAATCATATTTTTTTGCAAATCTTGGATCCTCTTCTACATTGTTCGCAATAAGAGGTTCTCCTGTTTTTGCTACCCATCCTGCAATACCCTCTCCTAGAGGAATTCTAAATTTTTTTATGACATCCCCTTTCTCTCCCAACGCTATCTCAAAGGTCAAATCATTAGTTTTTTCGTCTAAAAGCATCAAAGAACTTGCCTCTGCTTCTAGAGTTTCTTTCGATAAAGTCATTATAAGGTTAAGTAAATCTTTCAATCTAAAGGTTGAATTTATCTGAAAACCTATTTCTTGAAGTATATTTAATTCTTTGATTCTTTCTTCAAGATTAATAATTCTGTTAACAAGAGAAATATATTTATCAATTAGAAATTTAATAATTTCCTTATCTTTATAATAATCTAGAATTAATTCCAATATATTATCACCTAATTTGTATTTAAATTTTTCTCCCCTTTTGTTTCCTTCCTCAAAAATGATTTTACCTTTATAGTCTGTTAAAGATAAACTATAAGAAAATATATATTTTTGCTCAATAAAAATATCAAGTATCTCTTTTAATACTTGAATTTCCTTCATTTTTCTCTCCAATAATCTTATAGATATGCACTGGTTCTTCTTTACCCTTTACCTTTACAAAACCTAGATCCTCAAACTCAAAAATTTCTTTTGTAAAATTAAAAGTATTTTCACAAACTAAAATTTCACCACCTTTTGCAAGACTTTCCAGTCTTTGGGCTAAATTTACAGTAGCACCAATCGCTGTAAATTCCATTCTTTGTGTAGAACCAATAGTTCCAGCTACTGCTTCACCTGTAGTTATCCCAATACCTACATTAAGAGGAGGATAGCCTCTTTTTTCCCAGTTTTCTCTTAGACTTTTCAGTATATTTTGAATCTCGATCGCTGTCTTTACAGCTCTT
The DNA here is from genome assembly GCA_025060475.1 of Dictyoglomus sp. Taxonomy (NCBI): domain Bacteria; kingdom Pseudomonadati; phylum Dictyoglomota; class Dictyoglomia; order Dictyoglomales; family Dictyoglomaceae; genus Dictyoglomus; species Dictyoglomus sp. The sequence continues at coordinate 111,423 of JANXBZ010000007.1, forward strand.
TTTGGAGCATCCTCATAGTATATGGGCGTTCCAAAAAGAGCCATAATGGCATCTCCTACGAATTTATCTACTGTTCCTCCATATTTGAATATTATTTCTGTTGCAGAAGTAAAATATTCGTTCAAAATCTTTGTTATCTCTTCAGGTGATAAAATATCTGAATAATAGGTGAAATTTCTAATATCTGCAAACATAACACTTATCCATTGCCTCTTTGTCTGAAGAAGTTGATATTCTCTGTCTGAGAGGATAATATCCACTACCGAAGGTGGAACAAATCTTTGAAATACTGTTTTGATTTCTCTTTTTTCTTTCTCTTCTCTTATAAAATTATAAAGAAGAATAAATAGATAACAAATAACAAGAGAAAAGACAGGAGTAGTTATAGGTAATAAAAATTTAAATCTTACGAAAAGAAATATACTAAGAATTACATAGCTTATTAATAAAAGACCTATGATTAAAAAGTTATTAAAGCCTGATATTTTCTTTAAAGGAATCACGGGTATTAAAGTAAATAAAAAACTAAAAATAAATAATGGAAACCCCTCAAAAAGGGGATATATATAGTCTTTAGATAAAAGAGTAGCTATACTGTTAGCATGAACTTCAACCCCAGGCATTTTTCCAAGTTTTAAAGAAGAACCTGATCTCAGATAATGATAAAAAGGGGTAAAATGAGTATCATGAAGAGCTTCTGTTGTTGCACCTATAAGTACTATCTTATTTTTAAAAATTTGGGGGTCTACTTTTCCTTTAATAATTTCACTGTAGGAATAGGTTGGAAATTTAAAAGCTCCCCCTCTATAATTAATATAAATAAAATTGTTTCTATCTGTAGGAATTTTATTTTCTTTCAAATAAGATTCAGGATCTTTAGAAAGATAAGCACATATTATCAAAAAAGGAAAAGAATACCAATCTCTTTCAAAAATTTTTGACTTTATGCTGAATCTCCTTATAAATCCGTCCTCATCATATATAGGATTAACTAAACCTACTATTGTATTTGATGAAAAAATCTCGATAGGTTCTATAATTTTTCTTATAGTTCCATATCTAGGATCATTAAAAGAAACAAAAAAGCTTGCCAAAATGACATCCTTATCTAATGTTTTTGAAAAATTAAAATCTTCTCTTTTCTCCCCATAGGTATCAAAATATATATCAAAAGCTATTATTTTGGCACCAAATTTTCTTAGATTCTCTATAAGTTTTACATGTAGTTTACGTGACCATGGCCAATTTCCAAACTCCTCAATGGAATTATCGTCTATAGCAATAATTACTATGGGTTCCTTAACAGAAATCTCTCCACGAATTCCAAATCTCCAGTCAAGAGTTTTTAACTCTAAAATTCGAAACCAAGAAATTTGATTTAAGAGAAAGATGAGGACAAGAGTTGTGAGGATTATTAAAACTCTTGTCCTCACCCCTGTATATTCTTTTGTTAAAAACCTACCAAACCTTTTCTCCAATTTAGAAGTAAATCTTCGTATCTACAGTATAGTAATCTATAGGATTACCTTGAGAATCAAAGGTTCTTAATATCTTTATTATTATATCTATATTTTGAGCTAAAGGATATTGAACTTGACCATAAATCTTAGTATTTTCAGTTATGAAGCTAAAGGGTCCAAGAGGAATATTTTTTTGTTCATAGATTAATTGTCCATTTATTCTTGGTCCAATTCTTACAGCTAATTCTCCATGAAGAGAAGGAAATAGATTTTCATATGCCTCATAAAGTACTAATAATTCTGCAATATTCATTATCTTTGCATTTAATCCTGCAAGAATACCATTGATTCTCTTTGTAGGAGGGGTTATTGCAGGTAAATTATCTTTAGCTTTATTCTTTTCATAGAAGGCATCAAAATATCCAAAGGTAAAATTGTCAGAAATACTTCTTAATTGAATCTGTGCCTCAATAAAACCTAGGAAATTTGCTTTAATTCCTGCTATTAAACCATTTTCTGAAGCTACATTAGGATCAATAGTGAAGTTAATCCCATTATGAATAATTCTTTGAGCAAAAGAAGCATAAGCTACTATATCCTTTGTTATGAAGTACCCAGCATCAACCCCAGCTATAAGCTGTTGTTTTGTATAAGTAGCGTCTAAATCAGCCATAGCGTTAATTCCTAATTCTAGTTTTGCTAGTGGTCGATAAAAGACTCTTATTCCATAAGTAGTTAATGGATTTTCTGAAAGTTCGTATTGAATTCCTTTACTTGGATTCCAAACTAATCTTAGTTTAAAAGGAGAAGGTATTAAAAGATTTACGCCAAATTGATTTGGTTTTTCTAATCTTATACGGAAGCTATCCAATTGATTTGTGGAATATCTATTTGCAATTAATCCATATCCTAAATTATAGCCATCTATTGTTCCATATCTTACTCCAAAAGAAGGAAGATTAATTTCTCCATATCTAAAACCTATTTCGAAAAATGTATTACCTTCACCATTGGTAAGAAGAGATAGTTCTAATCCTAGTTTTACTATATTAAAATTCAACTCTGGAGTGAAAGCAAGCTTCATAAACATTTCTCCATCTCTAATTTCCATTCCATAGCCTGCTTCGCTCTTTAAAAGTTGAGTCTTAGTTTCAGGTTTCATTTTTTCCATTTCTTCTGGGGTAACTTCCTTTGCTTCCTTAAGTTCTTCTTTAATAACCTCTTTTACTTGTTCTATTTCTTTTTCTAATTCTTTAATATATTCTTGTACATTAAAGGGATCTTCCTTTCCAAAAGTTCCATCGGGATTTATTACAGTTTTAAACCCCTCTTTTAAATTCTTTTCTATTCCTCCAGCGATAAGAGAAACTATTCCGCTTAGGCTATTTACAAAGGTTGTCCCATCCTCAAGAACATCCATCACCCAAGATGTCCCTCTTACACCAGCAACTGCTGTAGGAGTTTGAATTTCCACTCTTTCTCCTGGTTTTAATATTCTTTCAACAGTTGCCCATATTTTTCCAATCCAAAGTTTAAATATTGATTTCTCTTTGTCCTCTTCTTTAGAAAGTTCTACAATATCGAGTTGGGTATTTGAAGAAAGCCTCAATGTTGACTTATCTGAAAAAGCTAAAACTGCATAAGAATTTGCTTGAACCCAAATTCTATCTCCTGGAGATAATGCCATATTAAGCTTTGCAGGAGTAAATATTTCACTTCCTGCTCTTTTTACATATACACTACCCTTCAATGAAGTTATAACAGCAGTTCTTCTTTCTAAAGTTTGAGCCCACGAGATGTTAAAAATAAATAGAAAAAGAAAGATGAAAATAAGATATTTTTTCATTATTTCTTCACCTCTTTAGTTTCAATTTTTATATAAATTATACCAGTTTCTTATTGAATGAAAGTGATTTTAATCACATTTCCTGATTTTTTTTAAAAAGATAATAAAGCCCTTTAAGAGTAAGATATGGATCGATTTTTTTTATATATTTTGTATGAGGAACTATTCTTTTTGCCCAGCCTCCTGTTGCTACAACCACAGGTTTTATTTTTAATTCTTTTATTTGTCTTTCGATTATTCTGTCAACTAAACCTGAAAACCCATAAACAATACCTGCTTGCATTGCAGTTATAGTATTCTTTCCTATAGAGCTTAAAGGAGCAGTAATATCTACTTGGGGAAGTTTTGCAGTCTTTTCAAAAAGAGCATATGAAGATGTTCCTACCCCTGGAGCAATAGCAACTCCTAAAAATTTTTTATTATTTATTACTGAAAAAGTAGTTGCAGTTCCGAAATCTACTGCTATTCCACAATTTCCATATTCCTCATCTATTGCTATCACATTACATATAAGATCTGCTCCTACTTCCTTTGGATTTTCGGTATCTATACTTATTCCTGTCTTAATTCCAGGCTCCACAATAAACGGCTTTAAACCAAAAAGAAAATTTATTGCATCTTCAAAAACAGAAGTTAAAGAGGGGACCACAGAAGAAAGAGCGATCCCCTCAATATGAGATATCTTTATCTTATTTTTTTCTAAGACCCAGCTTAGCTTCATAGCATACTCATAACTTGTAGAAGACTTATCAGTAGAGAAATCTAAGTGTCTTAAGATTTTTTTATCTTTAAATAAAGCAAGATCTATATTGGAATTTCCAATATCTATAGCTAAAATCAGAATTTATCACTCCTTTCCTAGATATCTTCTTAATGCTATAGAGGTAGGAACACAGATAATTACTGCTAAAATAGCTTCAGGTATTCCATGAAGAATACCCACAGAAATCGCTGCTTCTAAAGGAAAAATCTTAAATATCACTGCTAATCCTAAAGTTCCTATTGTATTTGTCATACTACCTAAGAAAGATGCTATAGATAGTGAAAGAATTTTGGGATTTCTATCTTTTATGAATAAAAATAGAAAAATTGATAAAATATAACTTATTCCTGCCCACCAATAGGTTATATTTTTAAAATATTTTACCCCTAACCATAAGAGAATAATGAAAATAAGAAAGGAAAAAATTAAAGTGCTATAAAATTTTACCCTTTCATTTTTTCCTAAAAGTTTATATAAAAAATAAAAGACAACCCCTGCTACAATTCCAATAAATGGTCTTGCAGGTATTAAGACCCAAAAAGGAGCAATATGACTAAAGAAGAAAACAGTAATTATTCCAAATAAAAGTCCAATAATTGCTCCAAATAAAGGACCAAGAACCAGCCCAGAAACAATTGCAGGAATATGCATGATTGTAGCTGCCCCTGCAGGAGTAGGTAGAGGAATAAATCCCCATTGAGTGAAACCGAGAACTAAAGTTATGGCAGTTAGAATACCAGCTAAGGATAAGGTCTTAGGGTTTCTTAAATTAATCATTTTAAAACCTCCTTTCCGGCTCTCCCTTTGGAGATGCCGTTTTTTTAATTTTTAAGTCGACTCCAAACTTATGGTCTCGCTATAGAAGTCTATATGCGAGCCATATACTTTGGTATTATATTATAAAAATTATCTTTTTAAAAGAGGAAGTATGAGGAAAGAATTAGGATTAGTTATATATTACAAGAAAGAAAATAGATACAGTTTTAACGCTCTTTTAGGTGCTCTTGAAACTCAGGATTTTTACAAGCATATTACAATTTATCTTTTTGAAAAAGAAGAAAACTTATTAAATAATCTAAAAACAATCATAGAAAAACATAACTCGGTAGTTTTAGCCTTTTCATTTTTCACTACCCAGCTATGGAGTATAAAATCCTTAATAAAAAATATAAGAAAAAATTATAACAGAAAAATTATTATAATTGCAGGAGGACCTCATCCTACAGGAGATCCTTTTTTTACTATAAAACTAGGATTTGACTACGTGGTAATGGGTGAAGGAGAAGAAACCTTTATTGAGGTTATTAAAAGATTATTGGAAGAAAAAAATTTAAAAGATTTAAAAGGTATTGCATTCTTAGATGAGGAAAACAATTTAAGATATAATAAAAAAGATGAATTTCTTGATTTAAATAAATATCCTCCTTTTTCGATAAAAAATAACAAATTTGGACCTATAGAGATTACTCGAGGTTGTCCTTTTGTATGTTATTTTTGTCAAACTCCTTATATTTTTGGAACTAAAATAAGACATAGAAGTATAGAAAAGATTTGTGAATATGTAGAAATTATGAAAGAAAGAGGCTTAACAGATATAAGATTTATTACTCCAAATGCCTTTTCTTACGGATCTTATGATGGAAGAAATTTAAATATAAGAAAATTAGAGGAACTTTTAGAAAGCATTAGAAAAATTCTAACATCTAAAGGAAGAATTTTTTTTGGAAGTTTTCCCTCAGAAGTAAGACCAGAACATGTAAGTGAAGAAACAATAAAGCTGATAAAAGAATATGCAAATAATGATAACCTAGTAATTGGTGCCCAATCAGGGAGTCCAAGAATACTAGATCTTTCTCATAGAGGACACACGGTGGAAGATGTATATAATGCTGTAGAAATAACAATAAAAGCTGGACTTAAACCCTATGTTGATTTTATATTTGGTCTTCCCTACGAAACAGAGGAAGATATAAAACTTACAATAAGAATGATAGAAGATCTAATCAAAATGGGAGCAAAGATCCATGCTCATACATTTATACCTCTTCCTCAAACTCCTTTTTCAAAAATGCCTGCAGGAAGAATAAATGATGAATTAGTTAAAGTGCTAAATAAGTTGATCTCTAAAAGTTTCGTTTTTGGAAATTGGAAAGAACAGGAAAAAATAGCAAAAAAACTTGAAAAATACTTTAAAAATTTCTATTTAAAGTAACTGTTAAAAAAATTTTAATTGTCCTTCTTCGCGAGGTCTTTTACCATTTATTAATATAAATGGCAATGCTCTTTTTACATTTATTCCCAGCATTTCTAACTCTTTTATATTTTTAAAAGGTTGCTCTTTTCTTTTTTCTATAATTTTTTTAGCACTGATAGGACCTATTCCTGGCACTCTCAAGAGATCCTTAAGACCTGCTTTATTTATTTCTATGGGGAAAAACTCCTCATGGTTTATTGCCCATATCCACTTAGGATCTTTTTCCAGATATAAATTTCCATTATGATCAAAAGGTAAGTCTTTTAAAGTGAAGTAATATTTTCTAATGAGAAAGTCTGCCTGATAAAGTCGATGTTCTCTCCATGTAGAAGTTGCAGGTAAATCCTCAAAAGGAGTTTCTGGAATAGGTTTAAAGGCACTAAAATAAGCTCGAGTTAAATTAAATTTTTCATAAAGTAAAAATATAGTTGAAAGAATCTCCTTATCTTTTTCACCACTCGCACCAACAACCAATTGGGTAGTAACCCCATGTTTAGGTTTTAATCCTTTAGAATATAGATTTTTTATTAATTCAAATTTTTTAAATAAATTATCAAAATTCTTTTCCGGAGCAATTTTTCTTAAATAAAAAGAATTGGGTGCCTCTATATTAATAGAAACTCTATCCGCAAGCTCTATTGCGCGTATTATGTAATCTTCTTTTGATTCAGGCAAAATTTTTAGATGAATATAACCCTTGAAATTATATTTTTCCCTTAGAATTTCGGCTATCTTAATCATACTATTCATTGTTTCTACTGCAGATTTTGTTACTGCTGAACTCAAGAATAAACCATCTACTAAATTTTTTCTTTTTAACTCTAGAAAAACTCTCACCATTTCATCTTCGGTCAAACTTAATCTTTTAAAAAATCTATCAGCTCTGTTAGCACAATAGTAACAATTATGAACACAGTCATTAGAAAGTAAGATTTTTAGGAGTCTTACCGTTATTCCATTAGGAAATACAGTGGGATAAATCCAACCTTTAATAGAGGATTTTCTTCTTACCGCCTCTGGTGAACAAAAATAAGACCCACATAGATCAAATTGAGCGTCTTTTACCAAAATTTCTAATTTATCTGATATATGCATAATCTGCCTCGTTTAACATTCTGTTTAAGAGTATATCATCAAAATTATAGTTATGTAAATCTAAATTATGATAAAATTATTTGACTATGAAAGATAGCTTAAGAAAAAAATTAATAAAGAAAAGAAATTCTATTGAAAATAGAGAAGAAAAGTCTTTTATAATCTATCTAAATCTTAAAGATCTTGATATTTGGAAAAGAGCGGAAATTACTCATATTTATATTTCCTTTGGAAGTGAAGTAGATACAAGATTTATTATTTATCATGCGCTTGCAGAAAATAAGAAAGTTCTTTGTCCTATAATTAATGAAAAAGATTTACTTGTTGGAGAAATTAAATCCTTTAATGATTTAATTCCTGGTCCTTACGGAATATTGCAACCTAAGATCTCTATAAATTTCGACTTAGAGAAAATCGATGTAATTATAGTTCCGGGAGTTGCTTTTGATAAAGAAGGATTCAGACTAGGATATGGAAAGGGATTTTATGATAGATTTTTAGCAAAACTAAAAAAACCTATAAAGATAGGACTAATTTATGACGAATTAATAATAGATTCTCTTCCTAGAAATGAAGAAGATATTCCTGTTGACATAATAATTAGCGAAAAAAGAATAATTTATACTAAAAACTATTGAATACCTATACAAGAGAGACAAAGTATGGTAGCATTTTTAAAAATGTAAAGCTGATCTTCTAATATAATTCCCGTTAAAATAAAAACTAAACTTAATAACAATATTATTACTTTAGCTATTATTTTAACCATTTTTCTAAATCTTTTACTAATTCTTTTTCTTTTATAATTCCAATATAAATCTTTCTTATGATATGGTTTTTATCAATTAAAAAAGATGTGGGAATGCTTTTTATTTTATATTTAAACCCTACTATTCCTTTTTTATCCAAAAGAACTAAAAAACTAATATTATTTTCTCTGAGAAAATTTTTTACTCTTTCTATATCAACATCTAAACTAATAGCAATAACTTCAAATCCTAATTTTTTATAAGATTTATAAATTTTATTTAAAATTAAAATCTCCTCTTTACAGGGAGAACACCATGTTGCCCAGAAGTTTAATAAAACTACTTTCCTTCGAAATTGATTTAAAGAGTAATTTTCCCCCTTTATATTAGGAAGAACGAAATTTATTGCTGGAGAATCTAGCTCTAGATCTTCAGCAAAAAGTTTTTTATTTAGATTTAGTTCCAATAATGAAAAAAGAGAAAAAGTTAATAAAAAAAGAAGAAGTAATTTTCTCGACATTTTTCCTCCTTTTTACTGAAACTTCCAGGCGAGGTAGGGGGTGATGGGGGAGGGGGGAAGGGGACCCTCGCCTGGAAGTTTGTTTCTAAATATTTTTATTAGTTTAGTTAGCTTATTTAATAATAACATTTTATATTGAATAGTCAAGAGAGGAGGCTTCCTGGCGATGACCTACTCTCCCACCCCGTTACCAGGGCAGTACCATCGGCGCTGGAGGGCTTAGCTTC
>JANXBZ010000008.1 GCA_025060475.1 Dictyoglomus sp.
CTCCTGAGCCTCCTGAACCTCCCGAGCCTCCTTGGCCTCCTGATCCCATAGTTCTTTACTATCATTATTATTCTTATTGTACTCCAGGTTCTAAAAACTCTATCTCTCCATGAAAAAAGGTCAAGTTCTTGTTGCAGTTTTGTTAATATTTGTTATACTCAGCTTAGTTATGGCTGGAATTCTTAATATTTTGGAAGGAAATATAAAAAAAGTGGAAGCCCAAAAGGGAGAAAAACAAGCTCTTTACCTTGCAGAAGGAGGAGCAGAAATTGCCATTCATAGTTTAATTTGGTTTGATCTTTCCTCTGGAACCTATACTTTTTCTGGAGTTATAACTCAAACGGATTTTTCAGGAAGATATACTACCACTTTATTTTGGAATAATCCCAATTTTGAAATATTATCTATTGGAACCGTCGATCTTTGGACAAGAATATTGGATATAGAGGGAGTAAGAAGTGGAGTATATCCCTATTCCCTAACTATAACTTTATGGAGTGAGGAATAAATGCTTAGTTTTCATTGGGTTGGTGGAAAAATAAGGGTTTTGGAAAGTACTTGGGAAAAGAAAACTTTAAAAATTAAAAATTCCTTTGTAATAAAGATAGAAGAGGAGTTATGGAGAAGGGGAGAGATAGATAAAATCATACCTATTTTAAAGGAACATATGGAAAAGAATAACATTAAAGAAAAAAATTTACATGTTACCTTGGAAACAAAGGAATTTTGTCCCAGAATAATGGAATTTCCTAAGATGCCCTTAAAAGAGCTGAGGGAAAATATAATAGATGAGCTAGAGGAACTTATCTCATTTAGAGAAGAAACAACAGAATTAAGTTTTTCTATTATTTATCAAGATAAGGAAAAGATCAAACTATTAGTATTAACATATCCCAAAAATATTTTAAGTCAATGGAAGGATATTTCTCAAGAATTAAACCTTAGATTAAAATATATGGAATTTTCATCCCTTTCATCCCTTAGAGGCTTAGCTTATGAAAATTATGACTTTTCAAAGAATCTTTGCGTTTTATATGTAGGACATGATATCTCTGATATTTACATTTTTAATAAAGGTAAGATTTGGGGAATATATAACATGAGCATTGGATCATCAGATTTTTCTTTTTATGAAAATCTTACTATAAATACTAGTTTTCTCTCTTATATTGATGAGATAAGAACTTATCTTTCTACTTTTCCCTTTGATTTGAATGAAATTGTAATAATAGGTGAGGATGAAAGTTCCATTCCTTTATTAGATCAGATTCAGGAGGTTTTTTCAGACCTTCCCATAAGTTTAAACAAGAATATATGGCTTACAAGTATTGGAGTTTCTATTGATGTTCATAAATATTTATTAATTCCCTCTTTAAATCTTATTGGAAGGGAAAAATTTATCATTAAATTTGAGAGAGAAGAGATTTTAAAATCTCTTCTTGCGGGAATTTTAGCTCTTATAATTATTTTTTCTGGAAATTTATATATAAATCTACAGATAAATGAAATAAAAAGAGAAAGATCTATCTTAGAGCAGACTCTAATTCAGAGAAGAGGAGAAGTAGAAGAGCTAAGAAAAGTTGTGGAAGAGAGAATCTCCGTAAATGAGGGGCTAAAAAGTTGGATAGAAAATTTAAATTATAACAAAATTTTATCACCCTCTTATTTTCTAAAAGATTTATCAAGAATTATTCCTACAAATGTTTGGTTATCGGATTTGGAAGTCTCGGAAGATAATAAAATATCATTTCTTGGTTATAGTCTCGATAGTGAAGGAGTTGCAGACTTTTTAATTTCCCTTTCCTATTCAAATATTTTTAAAGATGTAAGCCTACAGAATTCAAATCTAGTAGATATTGGGAATAAAAGTGTCCAAAATTTTAAAATTTTGGCGGTGATAAAGTGAAAAAAATAGATGTATTAATATTTTTTTTAATACTTTTATTGGGAAGTATAATTTTTTTAATACCTTCTTATTCCAACTTGGTGAGGGAAGAAAGAAATTTAAGATCTGTAAGAAAAGAGATGTTGGATATTATAGATGAATTAAGTAAGCTGAAGGATACTCTTAATAGATTATCAAAGGAGAGAGAAGATCTTCTAATAGAAGGAAAAAGAAAAGCCTTTGATAAAAGAGGTTTTTCTATTTTTCTTAAGGAACTTGCAGTTTTACTAAAAAAACATAAAATATTATCCTTTTCCATAATACCGGAAGAAGTTCAGGATGTACAAGGTCTTCCAGAAAAATTTCCTCTAAAAATAAAAAGACTTCCTTTGAATTTTCAATTTGTTGGAAGATATCAAGGATTATTAACCTTTTTTCAGGATCTTGAATTACAAAATTATCCCATAAGATTTTTAAGTTATAAAATTACCCATTTAAATGCAGATTCTAATAAGTCCTTACTAAATTTTACGGGAAGGATTGAAATTTATTTATTAGAGGAGGAATAAAGATGAGGGAAAAGATTTGGGGAGGTTTAATCCTTATTACTGCATCTTTATCTATTTCATTAAATATTTATACTTTAATAAAACAGAAGGAGAAATTTTATAACTTCGATAATGAGATTCCTGCAAAACCCGTATCTTATATAGAAGAAGAGAAAACTTTAGATCAAGATAAAAAGGAAATTAAGAACTTAGTTAAAGCAGAATTGAAAGAAATAAAAAATCTAAAACTGGGAAGAATGGATCCCTTTGAGCCTTTGATTAAAGAAGAAAAAGAAGAGAAGATAATATCCCCAAAAATTGTTTATACTTCAAATATAAAATATGAAGAAAAGAAAGAATTATTAAAAGAACCACCATATCTTCTAAGAGGAATACTGGAAGGAGATAAAAAATTAGTCATTTTAGAAACAAAAGACGAGAATAGAAGTTTTGTTTTAGAAGAGGGAGACAAAATAGAAGGATTTAAATTGGAAAAAGTAAATTCCCTTGAGAGAAAGATTATTTTGAAGGATTCTAAAGGAAATACCTTTACAATCAGAATGTAGCAGGAGATAATGTAATTGTTGCAGTTCGTTCCCTTTGAGTGTTTCCAATTCTTCTCTTCGCTTTTATACTAATATCTACTAATTGCACCTTTCTTCCAGAAGTATAATTGGCAGGGGTTAATTCAAAATAGGAATAAACATTACTATGTCCTGGAATAAGATCAAGATATAAATATTTCACTATGAACCCATCACTATCTATGTAATCAGTTAAGAGAATAGGTTTTTGGGTTGATGTAAAGGTAAAACTATTTCTTAGATTTGTAATATTTCCTGAGGAATAAGTGGGAGTCCAAGAAAGATCAATGGAATATTTTAATAAGAATCTCGCGTTAGGATTTGCTGAATCATATAAGGATCCTGTTCTCTGTCTTGTTATGTAAATATTAAATCTATAAATATTACTTCTTATAGGAATAGCTAAGACTAAGGCTTGACTTCCCGTAATAAAAGATGTAAAGGTTCCAAATCCATAGTTACTTCCTGAGTTGTCTTGTAAATAAATAGTAAATCCTGGTGTATAGATTACTGATGCCTTTAATATATCAGAATTTAAGTTAGAAATTGCTAGAGATACTCCCCTTTCTAGCTCACTGTCAATTCTATTAATTAAAACATCCCTTTGAATACTTAGCCAAATTTGAATTATCACTACCAAAACTATTGATAATATGGTCATTGATATTAGTAACTCAACTAATGAAAGTCCTTTATTTTTCATATAATTACTCTCCAGGACTTGGATTTTGAATTATTTCAGTTAATTCTGCTAAAGGATTTTCGAATCTTTTTATATATCCAGAACCCGATGGTTCTCTATGTCTTATTGTATCTATATAATCTCCCTGAGAATTTGCATAATAGATTCTTATAGTTATTCTTTTCGCTACTACTTTATTCTGATTAGGAGGGGGAGGAGTTAGATTTTTTATCAAAAACTGTTGGGCATATTTTGCTCTACCATTTATTAATATGTTTCCTACAAAATTTGTATATACCCTTTGAGAGGGTTGTTCTGCTGGGATTGCAGGTCTTACATTGGGAATTGCAGGAGAAGCGGGAATAGCAGACCATTTATCATTCTCAATTAAATTATCAAAATTTGCTTTTACTTGTGCCCATATTTTTAGGTTTTCTAACTGATCTCTTATTATTCTATGAGCTTCCATTCTATCATTTACTCTTTTTTTCATTATATATCCCATTAATACCGCATTAGTTGCTCCTACAAAGACTACAAGAAGAATACTCATTAAAACCATTAAACTAATTAGAGAAAATCCCTTTTCTCCTTTCATTTTATAACCCCCCTAAGTTTATTCCACAATAATTTCCGAAGGAGGCATCATTTCATACATCTTCTTTACTCTTTCCTCTTTTGTCTCTTCTTTTTGTGGTATCTCAGTTGTTTCTTTTAATACTTCGGGAGTTATCTCTATTTCTTTATTTAAACTCTCCTCAATATTAATTTTATTTGATGATTCTTGAGACTTATGTGATTTATAATTAAAAGCTAAAATTATAATTAAAATTAAGACTATGACAAAGAGTATATGAAATTTTTTAATTTTCATTTTATTCCCACTTTTCCTCCCAATTTTCTATTTTTATCCATCTTGGATCCTCAATTCTTCCTTCTCGAAGTAGAGTTCTTCCTGTTGTTGGGAAGAAGGGTGGAGCATATCCATCTCTCATTCGATAGTCATACCAAAATTCTCTTCCATATCCAGTTCTTGGAGTTCCTCCCGATCCAAAAGTTCCAAAAGCTCCATAGAAGTTTGAGATTATTCCTCCTGTAAGAATAACATCTCCTTGAGGGGATCGAGTATTATAGTTTGCTACTTGAACTACACCTTGGGGAGCCATTAATGTGGCATCAATTTCAAAATCTAAATCAGGATCAGAGGGGTCCGCATCGGTATGATTAGAGACAGGATCTATTAATATGTTTCCACTTTCCGAAAGGATTCCTAAAATATTTACTGCATTAGGATTAGTTAAAGGATTATCTTGATATCTTATGTGATTAGTAATTGTAATGTTATTGCGGGCACATAATGTTATTCTTTGATTCCTTTGGATTGTTCCGCTTACACTATTTACTTGTCCATTAACATATATAACTCCATTGGGAATTCTATTTATTTCGATAGTATTTGTTCCTACTCTTACAAAGGTTTTATTTTGAGTCTCATCAATAGTAAAAACATAAGTAGTATTTCCTTGAGTAATAGTATATACTGCTCTATTTTGAGAATCTAAACCAAAATTAATATCTACGTTTCCCTGGATATATATTCCTCCACCATTTAATATGGTTTGAGTATATATTCCATTTGGTGGAGGATCGTTATTTACAGGTAATCCTAACATTTGTCTTATATATTGGTTCCTTTGATTTTCATTGGGAAAAGTCCCTGTATAGGTTCCTCCCAGAGATGCAGAAAGTTGGGTATCGGTACTTGGAGGAAGATTAATTTGGGGAGCATTTCTTATAAATCCTCTCTGGAATATAGGAGTAGCGTAGGGAGGATTACTATCTGCATTCAGTCGTATATAGGAAGTAGCAGTATAGAAAAGAGCAGTACTTGCAGAAGAGGAGACCTGATCTGTAAAGGTAGGTGTATAGGCAAAGGCAAATTCAGTATTAGAATGTACAGGACCACGGAAAATAGTCCTTGACGTAAACCATACCGTGCTTCCGTCAGGCAAAGTATGATTATTAGTGAATAAGGCAAAACGAGCAAAATTTTCCACAAATACTGATCCCTCTATCCTTCCTCTTGTAGTTATGGTTAAACTTAATCTTGGATTATAATTTACCTTATATCCCCTTGAAGTTATTGTATATACATAAGTATAAAATACTCTTGTTGTTATTCCTGAAACATCAGTGGAATAATCTAAAAGAGAAAAGGTATAACTTAAGATTGTATACGAAGTTGTGGGATCAGGAAATTGAGTCTGATTGTAAATTTCAGAAATATCTTGAGATAAATTACTTGGAGAAAGAAGATTCCTTAAAAAATCTTGAGTAATGTCAGAAATTCTTCTTCGTGGTATTTCTTCCTGTATTTTCCAGTGAGCAATAGATAAAACATTTTTTATTCCTGCCTGAGTAGCATTTAGTACCTGATCTCTTGCCTGATCTCTTCTTACAAAAAAGTTTTCATTAATTGTAGAGGTTAGAAGAAGAAAAACAAGAGAAGTTATAAGAAAACCAAAGGTTATTGCTGTGATAAGAGATAAATCCCCTTTTTCTTTTTTATTTGAGGGTTTTGTTTTCATTATAATTACACCCCCAAAAGTTGTGTTAATTTTTCATATTATAACATGATTTAAAAAAATTGTAAAAAATTTTTTGTGATTTTAAAGAGATAAAGGGAAAAACTTTTGGTGGAGGCGATGGGATTTGAACCCACGACCTCTTGCATGCGAAGCAAGCGCTCTCCCGCTGAGCTACGCCCCCACAACCCTAAATAAGTTTATCCATTATCCATATTGTTGTCAAACTTAGTTTGTTCTGAAATAAAATTTTTAATCTTTTGGTCGTATAATTAAGAAGTTAAAAATTTTTGGAAAGGATGTGATAAAGGAAATGGAAGATATATTGATTCTTGAAGATGTAGTGAAAATTTACAAAATGGATGGAGTGGAAACTGTTGCTTTAAGAGGAGTATCTTTAAAGGTTAGAAAAGGAGATTTTATCGCAATAATGGGACCATCAGGATCTGGAAAATCAACAATGATGCATATCATGGGATGCCTTGATAGACCTACATCGGGAAAAATATATTTTGAAGGGAGGGATGTTTCAGAACTTTCTGATAATGAACTGGCTGAGATAAGAAATAAGAAAATAGGATTTGTTTTCCAAAGCTTTTATCTTCTTCCAAGATATACAGCAATTCAAAATGTAGAACTTCCTTTAATATATCAAGGTGTTTCTCCAAAGGAAAGAAAAGAAAAAGCAAGAATAATCTTAGAGAAAATGGGGTTGTCTGATAGAATAAATCACAGACCTACTCAGCTTTCAGGTGGAGAACAGCAGAGAGTTGCTATAGCAAGGGCTCTTATTATAAATCCTGTTATTCTTCTTGCGGATGAACCTACAGGTAATTTGGATAGTAAGTCAAGTCATGAAATAATGAATCTTATTAGCAAACTTCACAAAGAGGAAAAAATAACTATTATTTTAGTAACCCATGAGAGAGATATTGCGGAATATGCTGAAAAGATTGTTCGTATGCATGATGGAAGAATAGTTGATATAGAAGATAATAAAAGGGAGATCAGTCATGTATAGGAGAATTCTCATCTTCTTATTCAAAGATCTCCATTATGGCAAATATATCAGGCTCAATTTGAAAATGCTCTTCAGAGCTATAATTTAGCTCAGATATCCTTTAAACCTCAATTATCTATACAAGGAGGATATGGTTATACAAAAGATGGAAAAGAAGCAAATACTGGAAGTCTATCTCTTAACTATTCTCAAATTCTTTTTCCTTTTGGAAAGACAGGAATTCAACGGGAATCAAGTTCTATAGATTTAGAGCAGGCTAAAAATAATTTAAGATCAAATTATCTAAATCTTTACCTTGCTCAAGAAAGATTAGAAATTTTAGAAGATAGTTACAAACTTGCAGTAAGAAGAAGGAAAATAGCTGAAAAACAATTTAATAATAAAACTATTACAGAGACTAATTTACTTGATTATAAACAAAGAGAAAAGCTTTCTGAAATAAATCTTAACTCTGCAAAAAATAATTTAGAAATTGCTTAGAAAGCATTGGAAAAAATTCCTGTAAAATTAGATATTGCTTTTGAGCTCTTTAATGAAAAACCTGAAGACCTATTGAATATCCTATTTTAGATGGTGGAAATAAGAATATAAGTTTAAAAAAGGCTGAACTTTCATTAAGCTCAGGAAAATGTTAAACAAAAACAGCTTAATTTGGAACAAAAGATAAAATATGAATTAGGAAACGAAAAAGAAAGATTCTATAACTTTAATTCTCTCATTAAAGCAGTCAGAGTTTAGTGCAAAACTTGAAAATTTGAGGTTTAATAATACGAAACTTCAGGTAATCCAGAGTGTAAGAAATGCCTATTTTTCTGTTCTTGAGGCGAGAGCTCAATTGAAGCTTTTTCAAAAACAGGTAGAGCTTGCAAAGGAACAATTAGAAGCAGCAAAAATTAAATTTCAATTGGGAAATACCACATCTTTAGATGTTCAACAAGCGGAGATTAACTATCTCTCCACTCAGAATAACTTAAAATCAGGTATGAACAGTTTAAATATTTTGTGGAGTCAATTTTGTGAGACCTTAGGAATTTTTCCTATGGAAAATTTGAAATTACAAGAATTACCAATATTAACTCTTAATTTAAAATTGGATGACTTATTAGCTATAGCTAATGTAGAGTTTTACGAGCTTCAAGTAAAACTTTATGATAATGAATATACTCCAAAATTTCAGTTAATAAATGTAAAAAATTCCCTTGAAAGTGCAAAAATTATCTTTACCCAATCTCTAAATAATGCAAAAATAACTATATCTCAAAGATTAGACCAACTAAACCTTAGTTTAGAAAACCTTGAAATTGAGAAGAGAAATTTAGAACTTGCAAAGGAAAATTATAGAATTGCAAATATAAGATTTTTCATCAGGATTTATAATAAAGCTTAATCTAATGAATTATGAAATAAATATAATAAAGGCAGAAAATTCTTACTATTCTGCATTACATACCTATTGGAAAAATTTAGATAGTCTTTCTTTGGCAGTAGGAAGGGCACTGTACGAAGGGGGAGAAACTAAAAAATGATAAAAAAAGATTAGTTTTTATATTATTAATAGCTTTAATTGCAGGAGGTGAAATCTGGCTTCTCTTTGGGAGAGCTCAAAATAAAAATACAAAAAGTGAGACCATATCAATCTATAAGGTGAGAAGGGGAGACCTTCTCATCTCTGTGTCTGGAAGTGGAAGATTAGAAGCAGGAAGAAGTCTTGATATTGTAAGTAAGGTGGGAGGTACAGTTATATATGTAGTAGAAGAGGAAAAAAGGGTGAAAACTGGAGAAATATTGGTAAAATTAGATCCATCGGATTATAAAAATTCTTATGAAAGTATAAGACTGAGTTTTGAGAATGCAAAACTCAATTATGAAAAGGCAAAAATAAATTATGAAATTCAAAAAAGACAATTGGAACAGGATTTGAGAAATGCAAAAATAAAATGCTAAAAAGAATCTAGAAAGGGCAGAGGAGTTATTTAGAAACGGTATAATAACTCAAAATGATCTTGATGCTATTAGAAACACCTTTGAAAAGTCAAAAAATTCCTTTGAACAAGCGGATTTTAATTATCAATTAGCTAAAAATAATTATGAAATAAAGATCAAGAGTTTGGAAAAGAATCTTGAAGGGGCAAAATTATCTATGGAACAATCAAAACTAAATCTTACCAATGCAGAGGAAAATCTTAATAATACTATTATAAAAGCACCCTTTTCAGGAATATTCGTAAATATCAGTGTAAAATTGGGAGATATTATTACGAGTAATAGAACTCTATTTACATTACTTGATACTACAAATGTAGAGTTAAATCTTGAAGTAGATGAGACTGATATAGGAAAGGTATCTGTAGGTCTTCCTGTAAGGATTTCCTCTGATGCTTTTTCTGAAGAAATTTTGAAGGAAAGGTTATAAGAATCTCTCCCACCGCAACTATATCAAATAATATTCCCATATTTAAATTTAAAAAGTAGGAATGAGTGCAGATGGAGATATTATTTTGTTAGAAAAAAGAAATGTTCTTATTGTTTCTCTTAAAGCTATCCAGAAAACAGGAAGAGGAAATTATGTTGAAGTATTAAAGGTGATTCTTCCGCTACCTCTTCAACTACAACTCAACAAGGGAAGCCTGAAGTAAGAATAGGGGTTCCTGGTTTCTTAGGTAGGTGATAGGAATGTTCATAGAAATAATTAAAATGGCTCTTCACAGTTTTTCTACAAATAAATTGAGAACATTCCTTACTACTCTTATTTCTCTTGGGGAGGGAACAAGGGTTTCCATTGAGAGACAATTTACAACTTAGGTTCCAATCTTCTTACATTAATTCCAAGATTTGGAAGAGGGGTTGGTCTTGTTAGAGAAGCTCCTCGAAGTTCCATTACCAATGATGAATTATGAAACTCTTTTAAAGGAACTTGATTCTAATAAGATTATCGCAATTGTTCCTTATGCTCAAAGAAATGATCAAGTTAAATATAAAGCGGAGAATACAAATACTCAAAGAGTAAAGATCAGTCTTTAAAACCCTTTTACCATTTAGACTGGAATAAAATTATATATTAATAGTCTATTAGAACTAGAAAATCTTAATAAGGAGGAAGGTAAAAAAATGAGTAGGATAAAAATTCTATTAAGCTTTATATTAGCATTTTTATTATTATTTTCTCTTACCTATGCTTTTTCGAGGGATAGATTTCAAGACAGATTAAGGGTAAGAGTTCTTAGGCCCTTTGTTGTTGAAAAACCTTTTACTTCAAAGCCCACTATAAAATTACATTCCTATTTTTCTGAAGAAATTAGAAAATTAATAGCGGAAAGAAACAAATTATGGTTTGAATTAAGAGAACTTCTAAGGGATAAACAATTAAACTTGAGCAAAATAGAGGAAAAAGCAAAGGAACTTCAAAGATTAGAGGAAGAAATTTCTAAAAAAATTCAAGCAAGTTTTTTGGAAAGCCTATCGAAGAATCTCAATTTAACAAAGGACCAAGAAAATAGTGTTAAAAAAATTCTTGAGAGTTATAATGATAAATTAGAGACTTTAAGAAGGGATTTAAAGGGAAAAAATATTGAATTAAAAACCATTGATCCAAAGGATAAAGAGAAGATATCAGCAAAGAAGAAAGAAATAGCAGAGATTTTGAGGAAATTAAGTGATACAAGAAAACAGTTAATAGAAGAAATAAAAAAGATTTTAAGTGAGGAACAGAGGAAGAAGCTGGATAAATATTTTAAATTTAGATTCCATCCTTGGGGTAAACTATGAGTAGAGAAATAGAAAAAAGTTTGGAGCTTAATAATGTTTCCTCTCAGCTCGATTCTCCTTTAGGCTGGGAGGAAAAGACTAATTTATCAGATAAAGCATTAATATCTTTAATTAAGTCTGGAGATAGAGAAGCTTTTAATATTTTAGTTAAAAGATATGAAAAAAAAGTTTTTAATATTTTATATTTACAATTAGGTCCCATAAGTGATTTAGAGGATTTAGCGCAAGAGGTTTTTATAAAGATATTTAAGAATATAAATAAATTTAGAGGGGAAGCTCAATTCTCAACATGGCTTTACAGGATTGTTTTAAATCTTAGTTATGACTACAAGAGAAAAAATAAAAATATCTTTTCTTTAGATGAAAATATTGATTACGAAAGTGAGGAAACTTTTGAAAATATTTTACCTACTTCAGAGGAAGATCCAGAAAAAGTCTTGGAGAGATTAGAGGTTCAAAGAAAAATAAGAGATGCTATAAAAGGTTTATCAAAAGAGTATCAAGAAGTAATAATATTAAGAGAATTTGAGGGTTTATCCTATGAAGAGATAGCAAAGGTTCTAAACTGTCCAGTAGGAACAGTAGAATCTCGATTATTTAGAGCAAGAGAAGAGCTTAGAAAGAAACTAATAAAGGAGTGGAAAGAGTCGTGAAATGTAAAGAAGCAAAAAGATTGATTTCTCTATATATTGACGGAGAAATTCCTCCTGATAAGAGGTTTGAATTGGAGGAACATCTGAGCAATTGTTTTTATTGTAAAAGAGAGTTAGAAGAACTAATATTTATAATTAGAGAAATTCACAAGCTTCCTAAAGTAAAATCTTCTCTTAATTTTGTTGATAGCCTTTGGTATAGATATCAGGAAGAAAAGACAAGACAAAGGAGTTTTAAAAAGCTAATTTTTATTGTGAGCCTAGTTTTTACTTTGATATTTATTTTCCTTTTATCTCAAAAGATTTGGATTCCTAAATCAGAACCTCAAGAATTGCAAACTTTCTATGAAATCCATAGTAAGTGGAAGAGAAATTTCATCTTTGAAGAACCCTTTGTGGATTTTGTTTTGTATCAGAATAGATAGGAAAGATGAAAAAAATAATTTTTGTTATTCTAATTATTTCTTTTTCTTTTTCTCTCTCGACTTTTGATATTCTTCAAGAGGCTTTAGAAAAAGATGGCAAGATCTCTCTTCAGGGAATAGAAATAAATATTTTTTACGATGAAAATGGGATGCCTAAAATTTCTATCTCAAGAGTAATATATGGAGGAAATTATAAGTTAAGAAGGGAATATCTAGCTCCTTCACTCTTTCTGGGAAGAATAATTATTGATGATGGAGTTAAAAAATTTGAATACATTCCAAATCTCAGAAGATTAATTATTTCCACTTCAGGCTTTATAAATGATTCTAGAGAAATAAAAAAAAGGATAGAGCTTATTAAAAAGAACTATAAAATTCTAAATTTGGGGATAGAAACTATAACGGATAGAAAAGCAATAGTAATACTATTGGTTTCAAAATATACCAATTTGCCTGTTCTTAAATTGTGGATTGACATAGAAACTTATTTTATCCTAAGAAAGGACAAATACAACAGTGATGGAAAACTACTTTCTAGAACCTTTTTTAGTGAGATTAAATATGGAGAATCCTATCCTAATTCTCTTTTTAAGCCCGATCCTCTATGGAAAACAGAGAATGTTATTAATGAACCTATATTTAAAGAAATTGATATTAAAAGTTCTGGAGAGATACCCTTAGAACTTCCCTTGGGATATGTTTTAGAAAAATTGTTTTTAATTCCTCAAGTAGAAGATTTTATTATTTACTATTATAGATATACTGATGGTTTAAATACTTTATCTTTCTTTAAAACAAATATTCCTTTAAAGAAGATTAGGGAACCAATAAAAGTAGGTAGCTTTAAAGGAATGTTAGAAGAGTCTCTTTTTTGGAAATCTTTTATGTGGCAGGATGAAATCTGGACTTATTTCTTAATTGGAGATATTCCTTATAATAAAATTGAAAATTTTCTGAAAAAACTCTTTCCTTGATAAAACAGCTTCCTTTACATAATTTACATTTTCTTTTTCCATGTTCCACTATTAAAGCATGATATTCATTAAATAATTGATATATTGGAAAAAGAAAATTTTGAAATAAACTTTGCCATTGTTCATAGGATAACGAAAATTCTAAAATACCAAGACAAGAAAAAATCTTTCTTGTGTAGTTATCAATAACGAAAACAGGTCGGTTAAAAGCATATAGAAGAATAGAATCAACTGTTTCTTTTCCCAAACCAGAAATTGATAAGAGTTTTTCTCTCAAGAGAAAAGTGGTTTCTTTCGAAATTTTGTCAAGTTTTCCGTCATAGGATTTAAATAGAAAATCTAAAAAATTTTTAATCCTTCTTGCTTTTATTTTATAAAAGCCACAGGGTCTTATTAAATCTTCTAATTTTTCAAGGGAAATATAATACAATTTATCGGGATCAAGAAGTTTTTTGTTTTTAATGTTGGCTATAGCTTTTTCTACGTTATTCCAGTTAGTGGCTTGAGTTAAAATTGCACCTATAATTACTTCAAAGGATGAATCTGCAGGCCACCAGTACTGAGGACCATATTTTTCAAATAATATTTTAAAGATTTCCTCTATGAGGTTCAATGCCTAAAATGTCTAATATTTATCATAACTAGTATAATTCCTAATTCTTCTGCTTTTTTAATGACTTCCTCATCTCTTATAGAACCAGAAGGTTGAATAATTGCCTTTATTCCATATTTTCCTGCCAATTCTATGGAGTCAGGAAAAGGAAAGAATGCATCTGAGGCAAGATATGCATCTTTTGCCTTTTCTCCTGCTTTTTCTAAGGCAATTTTTACTGAGTCGACTCGATTCATCTGTCCTGCCCCAATACCAAGAGTAGTTTTATTCTTACTTACTACAATGGCGTTGGATTTTGTATGTTTTACTACTTTTAGTGCAAAAATAAGTTCTTCTAAATCTTTTTCATTGGGTTTTTTAGAAGTTTTGACTTCATATTCATTTATAAGAGAATTATTAAATTCTTGAATTAGAAATCCTGTTTTGAGGGATTTTATCTCCCATGGATTTTTATTATCTTCTTTATATATAAGTACCCTTAAATTCTTTTTCTTTTCAAATATTTTTCTTGCAGATTCAGTAATATTCTTTGCAATAATAACTTCAAAAAAGTATTTACTCATTTCTATTGCACATTCATCATCTATGGTAAAATTACAGGCGACAATTCCACCGTATGCAGATATGGGATCTGACTCGTATGCTTTTCTAAAGGCAGATACTGGATGGGAAGACTCGGAAACACCACAAGGATTATTATGTTTTATAATTGCACAAGCAGGTTCTGAAAATTCTATTATTAAATTCCAGGCGGAATCTAAATCCAAGAGATTATTATAGGAAAGCTCCTTTCCTTGTAGTTTTTCCCAAGGCATTTTTTGATAAGGAAGAAGATAATAACTTGCCTTTTGATGAGGATTTTCTCCATATCTTAAGTCTAGTTCTTTTTTTAAAGAAATATTTATAATATCAGGAAAATCATTAGAAAGGAAATTTGTTATAATTTGGTCATAGAAACTTGTATAAGAAAAAGCCTTGATGGCCAGTTTCTTTCTGAATGTTTCATCTATTTGATTGTTTTTAAGTCTTTCTATTACTTCTTGATAGTCTTCAGGTGAAGAAATTACTAACACATAGGGATAATTTTTAGCACTTGCTCTTAAAAGACTAACTCCTCCAATATCAATATTCTCTAAAACCTCTTCCATAGTAACGTCTTTCTTTTTTATTACTTCAGAAAAGGGATATAAATTACAGACTACGATATCAATTAAAGGAATATTATTCTTGCGGAGTTCTTCTAAATCTTCTTCTTTGTTTCTTCGTGCTAAAATTCCTGCAAAAATTTTAGGGTGTAATGTTTTTACTCTTCCTCCAATTAGTTCTGAAAAACCAGTAAATTCAGAAATTTCGTGAACAGGAATATTTTCTTTTAATATTTCCTTTGCAGTAGAATGAGTAGCTATAATTTCATATCCTAAGTTATATAATTCTTTTGCAAAATTTCTTATTCCTTCTTTATTATATACACTAATTAAACACCAAGGCATAGTCTATTGTTTCTTAAATTCCTCAGGATTTATATTTTGCAAAAATTTTTCTAATTCCTCATCAGAAGCATATTCTTCAATAATACCTGCTTCATCAAAAACTTGAGACTCTACATATATGGGGGACTGTGTTCTCAAAGCAAGAGCCATAGCATCACTAGGTCTTGAATCAATTTCAATAACTTTATCTCCATCTTCAAGAAAAATAGTTGCATAAAAAGTTCCTTCTTTTAAACTGTGAATCAATATCTTTTGTACTTTTATTTTTAAATTATCTAAAATATTTTTAATTAGGTCATGAGTTAGAGGCCGAGGAGTACTAACTTTTTCAAGAGCAATGGCAATGGCATTTGCTTCAAAGGGACCAATCCATATAGGAAGTAATTTTTTTCCTTCTTTTTTTTCTTTTAAAACTACTACAAATTGATTTGTCTGAGGATCTAAATTTAAACTTAATATATATGCTTCAAGCATCATTATAATCACCTCTTTTTTACTTTTTACTTTATCTTACCTTAAATCTCTTTCTTTGTAAATCATGTTATAATTTCAGTCATATGATTAAAGGGAAAGAAATAAAAGGGATATTTATATTAACTTTAGTAACTTTAATATGGGGAAGTACCTTCTCTATGTCAAAAATATCTCTCCAGTACGTATCGCCTATAATTCTGCTTTCATTAAGATTTACTCTTGGTACTATTTCTCTTTTTGTTTATCTCTTATTTTTTTCAAAAAATAATTTTAAAATAACAAAATCAGGAATAATTTTGGGTGTTATAAATTTTTTAGCTATTGCCTTTCAAACCTTTGGTTTAAAATATACATCTGCAACAAAAACAGCCTTTATTACAGGGATCTCTGTCCTTTTTGTTCCTTTTGGTGAAAAAATTTTATTTAAGAATAAAATATCTAAAAATGTTTGGATAGCGGTAGTTTTAGCTATTTTAGGACTTTTCTTTTTAACAGTTGATTTTAAAGAGCTGTCAGAGATAAATATAGGAGACTTTTTAGTTCTTTTATGTGCTATTACCTATACATTGCAAATTCTTTTTATCTCCTATGTTGTCCATAAAGCGGATATATCTAATCTTGCCTTTGTAGAATTATTAATAACATCTCTTCTATCATGGTTCTTTGCTATTCCAGAGATATATAATTTATCTTTTGAAAATTTAGTTTTTGCTTTTCCTCCTATTTTATATCTTGGAATAATCGCTACTGCTTTAACTTTAACTTTACAGCTTTTAGGACAAAGATATCTCTCTCCATCTAAATCTGCAATAATCTATAATCTTGAACCTGTTTTTGCTTTTTTATTTGCAAGAATTTTTTTGAATGAAAGATTAAAAATAGGGCAGGGGATAGGAGCGATTTTAATAATTCTTTCTCTTTTCCTATCCCTGCCTCAATTTTCTATTTTAAATAAGAAGAAAAGGGGATAACTTTAGTTAGAATATAAGTCAAGAAAGAATTTATTCCTGCTTTTATTAAATTAAAGGGAATAATTACAGGAACTATTAAAGCCAAAACTTCTTTAACGGAAACCCCAAGATAAATTGGAGTAAATATTAAATTTGCAATGGACATTACTCCTGCCATAGATAGAGTCCCTAATATGAGAGGGATTTCCAATTTTTTCATTCTTTTAAAGAAAAGGCCAGCAACACTAATTAAAGTTCCTGTAGCAATAAAATGCATCAGGGCACCAATGGGACCACCTTGTCCTGTAATCAATGCCATAAGAATTGATACAATTAGAGTTGCTAATAATCCTTCAAATACTCCTATATAGAGAGCAACAATTAATAAAGGAATATCTCCTGGATCGTATAAAAGATAGGAAGCTTGGGGAAGAATTGGGAAATAGATGGTGATAGATAAAATTAAGGAAATACCAGTAAACAGCGATACTAATACTAGTTTTTTAGTACTCATCTTATCTAACCTCCTTTAAAAAAATTTATTAAAAAAAAGCCCCAAGGTAAAAACCTTGGGGCAACTTTTTCTTCTTCAAAAATTTAAGCTACCTTCTCCCATCCGGACTTTACCGTCGGCTCTGGATTCTCACCAGATCTGCAAGCTTTTCGCTTGCTCGCAGGCTTAGATACCCTCTAATTAGGGTATCATCACTGCCGGTCGGGAATTGAAGGTATTAAAACCTTCTCACCCTGCCCCGAAGGTAGTTTACCTTATTTGAAGTCAATTTTTTAAATTTCTAAGGAAAGTTCAGAAGGATAAGCTACAACTCCTACCGTTCCTGGTCCACCATGAACACTTAATGCTGCACCTAGTTTTGATATTATAACATCCTTTACTGCAAATTTTTTTGAAATTTCTTCTTTTAATTTTTCTAGTTCATTATATACTCCTGCATGTACTAAACCAAGATTTAATAAGGTTTTTTCTTTAAAAAATTCCTGCATAAGACTTACAATTCTTTTATAGGCCTTTAATCTTCCATGAGCTTTATCTAATGCAAAAATTACTCCTTCCTCATCAATAGAGAGTATAGGATTAATATTTAAAGCTTCTGCTAAAAGAAATTTTGCTTTGCCGATTCTTCCTCCTGCTGCTAAATATTTGAGAGTATCACTAGTTAAAGCATGAAAAATTCTTTTTCTTAATTTTTTAATATGCTCTATAGTTTCTGGAATCTTCCAACCTTTTAAAGATGCCTTTGCTGCTTCCATCACTAAAATTCCTGTACCAAGAGATACAGATTTGGAATCAAAAACCTCTATTTCTGCTTTTGGATTTTCCTCTTTTATTATATTTTTGGCATTAAAAGCAGACTGAAAAGCTCCACTTCCCCAAGAAGTTATGTGAATACTTAAAATTGATTTTCCCAAATCTATAAGTTTTTTAAATAACTCATAATATTCTCCAACTCCAGGGCATGCAGTCTTAGGTAAGTTATTCACATTGTTTTTTAAATATTCCCAAACTTCTTCTGAAGTAATATCTACTTTCTCTTTGTATTCTTTATTATTCATATGTATATAATAATGGACAATATTTATTCCATATTTTTCTACTAATTCATCGGGAATATCAGAAGTTGTATCTGTTATCACACTGAAACTTTCTTTTGTTTCCACTTTAACCTCCTAAGCTATATTTTTCATTATAAAATATATAGTCTCTTTTTGTAAATATATTCTTCTACTAAAGGAGGAACTAAATATCTTATTGACCTTCCCATTCTAATTCTTTCTCTTATCTCTTGAGCAGAAATGGGGAAATATGGAAAATCAAAAAACAATATTTTTTCTTTATATTTCTCAATAAAATCTTCTAAATCCATGTTGAAGTTTTCTTCACCCCTTTTTCCTACAATTAATCTGCATAGATTTATCACTTTCTCAGGATTCTTCCATGATAAAAATTGACTAAAGGCATCGCTTCCTAAAAGGAGAAATATTTCTTTGTCTCTATAAAGATTTTTTATTTCTTCTAAGGTATCGACAATATATGATCTTCCTTCTCTTCTAATTTCAATATCGGAAACTTCAAAATAAGAAACATTAATTGTTGCTAATAAAACCATTTCATACCTTTCTATTTCTGAGGCTAAAGGAATATTTCTATGAGGAGGAATTTTATTAGGGATAAAGATTATTTTTTCTAAGTTAAAATTCTCTTTTGCGGATTCTGCAAACCATAAATGTCCATTATGAATTGGATCAAAGGTTCCACCTAAAATCCCAATCTTATTACTCATTTTCAAGTATTAATTGAGAATGAGGAAAAGAATAGTATTTAAAAAAATAATTTCCAATTTTTATTAATTCTCCGTCATTGACTTTGTTTTTACGTATAAGTTTTAAAATGCCTCTTCTACGAATATAGTTTATAAAATAACTTTGTGCTTGAAAATCATAAAGATTTAACCTGTTTGCCAAGCTTGTTGATTTTGGATCATTAAGAATCCAGAAATTGTCCTCTTTTTGAAGTGAAATTACATCCTCTTTTAGGTCTTCTTTTTCTTTTATCTCTATCATCTGAGGAACCTCTAAAACTTCCTTTAAGTTCTCCCAAACTAATTTAACAAATTCCTCTAAATTTAATTTAAATTTAGCGGAAATAAAAATAAAGGGAAAATTCAATTGAGATAACCAATTTTTAATCTCATCTAAATTTTTTTGAGTTTCAGGAAGATCAATTTTGTTAATAGCAATAATTCTTTTTTTGTCTAGTAGTTTTGGATTATAAAGTCCCAATTCTTTTTCAAGAATAGAGTATGCCTTTTGGGGTGGATTTATTTCATCGCTTCCATCAAGAAGAAATATTAAAAGATGTGTTCTTTCAATATGTCTTAAGAATTCGTGTCCCATTCCTTTCCCTAAATGAGCTCCTTCAATAAGACCTGGTATATCTGCAATGGTAAAGCTAAAATCTTCTCTTTGGACTACTCCTAAATTAGGAAACTTTGTAGTAAAAGGATAATCTCCAATCTCAGGATGGGCTGAGGTTATTTGGGAAAGAAGGGTTGATTTTCCAGCATTAGGAAGTCCTACTAGTCCGACATCTGCGATAATTTTTAATTCTAAATATATCCACCTTTCTTCTCCTTTTTCACCTTTCTCTGCAAAATAGGGGGTTTGTCTCGTTGAAGTAGCAAAGGAAGAATTTCCTCTTCCTCCTTTTCCTCCTTTTGCAACAGTTACTCTTTGTCCAGGATAAACGAGATCTTCAATAAGTTCATTGGTTTCAGCATCAAAAACTAAGGTTCCTATTGGGACTTTTATAATTAAATCCTTTCCGTTCTTTCCATTTTGCTTCTTTCCTTTTCCATGGGAACCTTTTTCTGCGATGAAGTGTCTTTTATAGTAAAAATCTAAAAGAGTATCCAAATTTTCATCCGCCTCAAGAATTACATCTCCACCTTTTCCCCCATCTCCACCATCAGGACCCCCTTTGGGAGTAAACTTTTCTCTTCTAAAAGAAACACACCCATTCCCCCCGTCTCCCCCTTTTACAAAGATTTTTACTTTATCTATGAACATTTATTGAATTGGTATCACATTAACTATCTTTTTTCCTTTTTTAATGGAAAATTTTACAATTCCAGGAGCTAAGGCAAAAAGAGTATGATCTTTACCCATTCCAACATTTAATCCAGGATGAAATTTTGTTCCCCTTTGTCTAATAATAATGTTTCCAGGATATACAATTTCATCCTGAAATTTTTTAACTCCTAACCATTTAGGATTACTATCCCTTCCATTTCTGCTTGCTCCACCAGACTTTTTATGAGCCATTTATATCACCTCTTTATTGAATTTCAATATTTTGAATTGCTAATCTTGTAAAGGGTTGTCTGTGTCCATATTTTCTTCTATAATGCTTTTTTCTTTTAAACTTAAAAACTATTACCTTAGGATATTTATCCTGTTTTAAAACTTTTGCAGTAATTTTTACTCCCTCTAAATAAGGCTTTCCTATCAATACTTCGCCATCTTTATTTAAAAGAAGAATTTTATCTAAGATAACCTCTTCGCCCTCTTTTGCATTTATCTTTTCCACCTCAATTATACTTCCAACAGACACTTTATACTGTTTTCCTCCTGTTTCTACAACTGCAAACATCTATTCCCTCCTTCAAATTTATTTTTCTTATGTAAAATTCAGACAATACAATTTATCATTTTAAAAATCTTTTTGTCAAGATTAATTTTAGAATTAATGATGTCCCTTGAGATAATCTTAAAAATTTTTTAAACTTTTATCTTATAAATCCTATGATATAATTGACAGAGTAATAAAGAAAGAGATAAAGAAGGGAGGAATATAATATGTCAAGAAAGTGTGATATTTGCGGAAAGGGTCCTTGGGTAGGATTACAAGTGAGCCATTCCCATAGAAGGACCAAAAGAAGATGGCTTCCAAACATTCAAAAGGTTAAAGCAGTGGTTAATGGAAAAATTACAACTCTAAAGGTTTGTACGAGATGTCTTAAAGCAGGAAAGGTAGTAAGGGCAGTGTAGCGCCATGGGAGAAAAAATTAAGGATATCATAGATTTTATAGTAGAAAAGGAAAAAGAGATAGAAAATAGCATTGAATCTGCTAAGAATTACTGGTCCTCCTGGCTTCGAAATGAGATTTTTCGTTGGGAAGAAGAAGAAAGAAGGATAATGGAAGATTTTGAGAAATATTTAGAAGAATTTTCAGAAAAGAAAAGATTAGAAATAAAACAAAAAGAAGAATTATTAGAGAAAGAATTTCAAAGACAAAAAGAGGAATATAAGAAGAAATTAGAAAAAAATTATTCAAAAGCTTTAGAATTTTTATGGAAAAAGCTTGGAGAATAAGCTATGGCAATTGTTTCTTTAAAAAGATTTTGGATTGCAGTTTCTAAAGAGAATGAGGAAAAATTAGTATCTTTACTTAAAGATTATTCTCTAGTTCACTGGGAGGATCTTTCTCCTGAAGAATCTTCTCTAGACTCTGAATTTTCAGTTATTATAAATAAGTTAGAAGAAATAATAAAACTTCTTTTTAAAATTTTTCCTGAAAAGAGGGGTTTTTTAGAAGGGTTTTTTGGAGGAAGACCTGAAATATCGAAGGAGGAACTAGAAAAATTAAGAAAAGAAGTTAATTGGGAAGATTTATATAAGAAAGCAAAAAATATAGAGAGGTCATTGATTCTATTAGAAGAAAAGGAAAAATTTCTTCAAACTTTATATGAAGAAACTCTCTATTGGGAAGATTTAGATGAATCCTTAGATTTTTCAAGAAATTTAAAAAGATTTTTGTTTTATAGCGGTAGTTTTTTAAAAGAAAATTTTGAGAAATTTAAAGAAGAATCCAGGGAAATATTAGATAGAGGCTGGATAAAATATTGGGAAAAAGAAAAGCAAATAAAATGTATCTTTATAGTTCTAAAAGAAGATAAGGATAAGATAGAAAATCTATTGCAAAAATATAAATTTGAGTTTCATAGAATTCCATACTTACGAGGAAAACCTTCGGAAAATATAGAGAGAATAAAGAAATATTTTGAAAAATTAAGAAAGGAATTAGAAGAAACCTTAGAATCCGCAAAGGAACTCTATGACAAAAAACACAATTTATTAGCATGGTATGATTATTTTTATATAAAATCTCAGGAAAAAAATTTTAAAAATTTTAGTTTTGATAGTAAATATTTTGTAGTTTATTCTGGATGGATTCCTACGAAAATTAAGGAAAAATTTGTTAATGAATTGAAAGAAAAACTTGGAGATTTCGTTTGGGAAGAAAGAGAGCCTTTACCTGAGGAAGAGCCACCTGTTCTTCTTGAAAATCCTAAAATTTTTAAACCCTTTGAATTTTTAACAAAGCTTTATGGTTTACCTCCATATAGGGCTTTAGATCCTACGCCTTTTACAGCTCCCTTCTATCTCCTTTTCTTCGGAATTTGTGTTGGAGATTTTGGTTACGGTTTATTACTTCTTCTTTTCTCTTTATGGATAAAGAAAAAATTTAAACCTGAAGGCTCTGCTAAAGAATTAATGGATTTACTTTCAGTCCTAAGTATTCCTTCTATAATTGTAGGAATAATTACATGGAGCTTTTTTGGAAATCAGATATTTTTAGGACCTGATGGAAAATTTCTTGGAGTTCTTCCCATAATTAATCCCTCGGTAGATTTGATAAAAGCCTTGAGTATAGCTTTGCTTATTGGAATAGTTTCTCAATTTTATGCTTTAATATTAAGATTTATTTCTTCTTGGAAAAAGAGAGATTATGAATCTGCATTATTTGATGCACTTTTATGGATTATCTTTTTAGGCTCTATATTGTTCTATGTTTATTCAAGATTTCAAAATATCTCTTCATTGGGTCTTATTAGATATCTACTAGTGCTGAGTCTAATAGGCTTAATTTTAACTCAAGGTAGAGAATATAAGGGAATTGTAAGAATTATTGTAGGTTTGATAAGTATTTATGGAATATTAGGGGGATATGGGATAACCTCTTTTATAGGAGATATTCTTTCCTACTCTCGTCTTTTTGCTCTCAATTTAGTAAGTTCAATTTTTGGATTTGTTATTACTCAACTTTCTGAGATGGTAGGAAACATTCCTTTTCTCGGATGGATCTTGTTTAGTATTATCTGGATTGCAGGACAACTTTTAAATTTCATTTTAAGTGTGTTAGGCGCTTTTGTTCATTCTACTCGTTTACAATTTCTTGAGATTTTTGGTAGATTTTATTCATCCGGCGGAAGAAATTTTAAGACTTTTAAAATAGATGGAAAATACTTTAAACTAAAAGAATCAAGATAGGAGGTAAAGGGTATGTTAGGATTAGCTATTGCCTTAATTGGGGCTGCTTTAGGTGCGGCTCTTGCTGCTGCTGGCTCTGGTAAAGGAGTTGGAATTGCAGGAGAATCAGCTGCTGGAGTTTTAGCAGAAAAGCCAGAGCTTTTTGGAACAGTGTTGATTCTTCAAGCTCTTCCAGGAACTCAGGGTTTTTATGGTTTTATTTCTGCTTTTTTAATCTTATTAAGATTGGGAATTCTTGGGGGAAAATTGCCAGAGTTAACTATCGAACAAGGCCTTTTAGTTTTTGCAGTTAGTATTCCTATAATGTTTGGAGAATTTGTTAGTGCCATATGGCAAGGAAGAGCTAGTGCAGCAGCATTACAGATGGTAGCTCAAAAACCTGAGACTTCGGGACAAGCAATTATTATCCCTGCATTAGTTGAGACTTATGCTATTCTTTCTTTAATAACTTCTATAATATTCTTATTCTATGGAGTGAAAATATAAATGGGTTTAGATAAGATTGTAGAAAGATTAGCAAAGGAAAAAGAGGAAAAAGTTTTAGAAATTAAAACTAAGACAGAAAAAGAATTGGAAAAAATTTTGAAAAAAAGAAAGGAAGAACTTGAACTTTGGAAGGAAGAAAGAAAGAAAAAAATAGAAGAAGCTTTATTGAATGAAGAAAATATTGCGTTAGCAAAAAAGAGACTACAATTTAAGGATGAATTATCTTTATTGGAAAACCAGATGATTTTGAGATTAAAAGAAGATGTTTTAAATAAGTTTCTTTCTCTTAATAAAGAGGAATATCAAAAGTTCTGGGAGAGACTTTTGAGTAAAGAAGGAATAGAATCAGGAGAGATTATCTTAGCGAAAGGAGAAGAGAAATTAGACATAAAAGAACTTTGTGAAAAATTTAAATTAATTTATAAAGAAGAAAGATATGAAGGAAAAGCAGGATTAATGGTTAGAAAAGGAAATATTATCGAAGACTTAACTCTGGAAAATATTATTGATGAAAAAATAAAAGAAAATATTTTAGAGTTGGCAAAAATATTACGAGGGGAATAAATGAGTTATCAAAAATATCTTTTCATATCTACTAACTTAAAAGCAAGAACTTCAAAATTTATAGAATCTACTCTCTTTTCATGGCTTAAGGAGGCAGGATGGGAAGAAATTGAGGATTGGTTAAAAAATTCTCCTTACAATTTTCTACTAGATAGAGAAGATTGGGATAAAGCCTTATGGGAGAATTTGAATAAAGAGCTTCAAGATATAAGGAGAAGTGTAAAGGATGATGTTTTTGAAAGTTTACTTCTGTGGGATTTTTACTTTCATAATTTGAAAGCTTCTATACATCAAGTTAGTAAAGAAATTGATGAAGAAGTCTTTTATCCAGTAAATTTTACAAGTAGATTTTACAAGGAATTTAAATCTATCTATCCAAAAGCTATAAAAATTTGGGAAGATACAAATGATGCTTTTGAATTAGATTTATTTTTAGATTTACAAAATATTTTAACTTCTGAAAAGTTTCTTGAAAATTTAAGGAATAAAAATGTTTATTCTTTCTTCTCATTTCGAAACAAGTTACTTCTTGTAAAGATTCTTTATAGAGCAAAAATTCTAGAAAAAAGTTGGGAAGAACTTGAAAAATCTGGAATCTCTCAAGTTAAATGCGGTATTAATATAAGAAATTTGTATTTATCTTCTATAGAAGATTGGTTAGAAATTTTCAGCGGAGAATATAGGGATTTTTTGAAGAAATTACTTGACAATGAAGAAGATATTGATTTTTTAATTAGAAAATATATTTATGTTTTTTTAAAAAAGAATTTTTCGAGAGTAATAAGTGGTCCTGAAGTAGTTTTATATTATTTTTATAACAAGTACTTGGAAGGCGAGGAATTAATCTCTATTTTAAAATTGAAAAAGAACAAAATTCCAAATATCTTATGGGAAAAGAGGTTTCTTAAGATAAATGTCTGAGGGGAAAATTGCTATTATAGGTTTTAAGGATTTGATAGAGATTTTTAAAATTTTCGGAGTAGAAACCTTTAGTGTAGAAAATGATATTCAAGCCTTAAATGTGTTTGATAATCTCTCAGAAAGAGATTATAAGCTTATAATAATTTTAGAAAGTGTTTCCCAAAGAGTTTTAGAACAAAAAACAAAAAAGAGAATTCTTATTCTTCCTGATACTTTTTCCAATTTTAATTTAGGAATGGAAATTATAAGAAAGAATATTGAAAAGGTATTAGGAGTAGATATTCTATCTGAAGGAGAGGGATACTATGAAAGGAAAAATTATTAGAGTAGCAGGCCCCTTAGTTATAGCAAAAGGTCTTACTGATGTTAAGATGTACGAGATGGTGAGAGTAGGAGATCTTGAACTATTTGGAGAGATTATTGGTTTGGATAGAGATACTGCAGCAATTCAAGTTTATGAAGAAACTCAAGGAATAGGTCCCGGTGAGCCTGTATACCC
The DNA here is from genome assembly GCA_025060475.1 of Dictyoglomus sp. Lineage (NCBI taxonomy): Bacteria > Pseudomonadati > Dictyoglomota > Dictyoglomia > Dictyoglomales > Dictyoglomaceae > Dictyoglomus > Dictyoglomus sp. The sequence continues at coordinate 25,970 of JANXBZ010000008.1, forward strand.
CTTAGGAGAACCTCTAAGCGTAGAATTAGGTCCTGGTATTATTGGACAGATATATGACGGAATTCAAAGACCTTTGAATCAACTTGCTTTAAAAACGGGAGATTTCTTAAGTAGAGGAATATCTCTTCCTGCTTTAGATAGAGAAAAAAAATGGGAATTTGAGGCAAGAGTTAAGAAAGGAGAATATGTCGAGGGTGGAGATATTTTAGGAGTTGTGCAAGAAACTTCTGCTTTAGAACATAGAATTCTTTTACCTCCTTATCTTAAAGGAAAAATTTTAGATATTAAAAGTGGAATTTTTACAGTAGAAGAAGTAATAGGAATTCTAGAAGATGTGAAAGGAAATAAGGTAGAATTGAAATTAATGCATAAATGGCCAGTGAGATATCAAAGACCTATAAAGGAGAAAAAACCTCCTACTATTCCCTTAATTACAGGTCAAAGGGTTTTGGATACTTTCTTCCCTTTAGTTAAAGGCGGAACTGCTTGTGTTCCAGGGCCTTTTGGAAGTGGAAAAACTATCATTCAACATCAATTAGCAAAATGGGCGGATACAGAAGTAGTAGTGTATATCGGTTGTGGAGAAAGAGGAAACGAAATGACAGAAGTTCTTATAGAATTTCCTGAATTAAAAGATCCAAGGACAGGAAAACCTTTGATGGAAAGAACAGTATTAATTGCTAATACTTCGAATATGCCTGTTGCTGCAAGGGAAGCATCGGTTTTCACAGGTATAACCATTGCAGAATATTTTAGAGATATGGGATACCATGTATCATTAATGGCGGATTCTACCTCTCGTTGGGCGGAAGCTATGCGAGAAATTTCTGGAAGATTAGGAGAGATGCCAGGAGAAGAGGGATATCCTGCATATCTTGCCTCAAGAATTGCATCTTTTTATGAAAGAGCTGGTCTAGTTCACTGCCTAGGTAAGGATGGAAGGATTGGATCTATAAGTATTATTGGGGCAGTATCACCTCCTGGAGGAGACCTTTCAGATCCTGTAGTTCAAGCGACTTTAAGAGTTACAAAGGTGTTCTGGGGATTAGATGCTCGATTAGCTTTTGCAAGACATTTTCCAGCTGTAGATTGGCTTATAAGTTATTCTCTTTATGTAGATCCTGTTTCAAAATATTGGAGTGAAAATGTAGCGAAGGATTTATATGAGTTAAGACAAAATGCAATGGCTATTTTACAGAGAGAAGCAGAACTTCAGGATATTGTAAGACTTGTAGGAATGGAAGCTTTATCATCTCAAGATAGATTAACTTTAGAAACTGCAAGATCTATTAGAGAAGATTTTCTGCATCAAAACGCTCTTCATGAAGTAGATACTTACACTTCTCCTAAAAAGCAGTATCTTATGCTAAAGAATATTATTAATTTCCATAGAAAAGCAAGTAAAGCTTTAAATTCAGGAATAGAATTAGAAACTATTTTAAAACTTCCTGAAAGAGAAAAAATCTCTCAAATGAAATATGTGCCAGAAAAGGAGATACATAAATTAGAAGAGCTCATAGAAATAATAGATAGGAGATTTGAGGAATTAAGGGAGGGAATAAAACAATATGCCTAAGGAATACACTTCGGTTTCAAAAATTAGTGGACCTTTAGTTTTTGTAGAAAATATTGAGAATGTTAAATATGGAGAATTAGTAGAAGTAAAATTAAGTTCGGGTGAAATAAGGCAAGGACAAGTTCTTGAAGCTTCGGAAGGTGCAGCTTTAATTCAAATGTTTACTAGCACCCAGGATTTATCTCTTCAGGGAATGAGAGTAAAATTCTTAGGACATGTTTTAGAAATAGATCTTTCTCCTGCAATATTAGGAAGAACTTTTGATGGTTTAGGAAGACCAAGAGATGGGGGGCCTGCTATAATACCTGAGAAAAAGAGAGATATAAATGGGAGTCCTATAAATCCATATTCTCGTGCGTATCCTTCAGAGTTTATTCAGACAGGTATTTCTGCTATTGATGGAATGAATACATTAGTAAGGGGACAAAAATTGCCTATTTTTTCAGGTTCAGGACTTCCTCACGCTACCCTAGCAGCTCAGATTGCAAGACAAGCAAGACTTTTAAATGAAGAAGAGAAATTTGCGGTAGTTTTTGGAGCTCTTGGTATTACCTTTGAAGAAGCAAACTTTTTTATAGAAGAATTTAAAAAAACAGGAGCATTAGAAAGATCAGTTTTATTTATAAATCTTGCAGACGATCCAGTAATTGAAAGAATTGCAACTCCAAGATTTGTTTTGAGTTGTGCGGAATATTTAGCTTTTGATTTGGATATGCATGTTTTAGTAATACTTTCTGACATGACAAATTATGCGGAAGCATTGAGGGAAATTTCTGCTGCCAGAAAAGAAGTTCCAGGAAGAAGAGGATATCCAGGATATCTTTATACGGATTTAGCTACGTTGTATGAAAGAGCAGGGAGAATTAAAGGAAAGAAAGGCTCTATAACATTAATACCTATTCTTACTATGCCTGAAGATGATAGAACTCATCCAATCCCTGATCTTACAGGATATATCACTGAAGGACAGATTTTTTTAAGCAGAGAGCTTCATAGAAGAGGAATCTATCCTCCTATTGATGTTTTACAATCTCTTTCTCGATTGATGAGAGGAGGAATAGGTGAGGGAAGAACAAGAAAAGATCATGGAGATCTTTCAAACCAATTATATGCAGGATATTCAAGAGGAGTAGAGGCAAGAGAATTGGCTGTTGTCTTAGGCGAATCTGCATTAACAGAAGAAGATATTTTATTTTTAAAATTTGCTCAAGAATTTGAAGAAAAATTTATAAAACAAGGAGAATATGAAAACAGAAGCATATTTGAAACTTTAAATCTAGGTTGGAAATTATTAGGTATGCTTCCAAAGAGCTCCTTAAAGAGAATAAGACCAGAATATTTAGAAGAATTCTGGGGGAAAGTATAGTATGCCACTAAAGGTTAATCCTAATAGAATGGAATTATTAAGGTTAAAAAGAAGATTAGCGGTAGCTCGGAGAGGACATAAGCTCCTCGAAGATAAATTAGAAGGTTTAATTCAAAAATTTATGGAAGAAGTAAAAAATTATAAAGAATTAAGAGAGGAAATATCAGAAAAATTCTTATCTTTTTTATCCCTTGGATGTTTCACTTATTTAAGAATCCCTTCATTTATTTGGAGGGACTTAGTGTTGATAAATGAAGGAGAGACTCTTCTTAGAGAAAAAATTGTAAAAGAAATGAATATTCCTGTTTCTATATTGAATATAGAAAATGTTTATGTTCCCAAATATAGTTTTATTGAAACACCTGAAACTCTAGATCATTTAGTTTTTCGTTGGAAAGATCTTTTAGAAGGATTAATAAACTTGGTAAACAAAGAAAGAGAGCTCTTAGCTCTTTCCGAAGAAATTGAAAAAACTAAAAGGAGAGTGAATGCGTTAGAATATAAGCTTATACCGCAAATTGAAGAAACTGTAAAATATATTACTACGAAACTTGAAGAGTTAGAGAGAGGTAATTTTATAAGACTTCTTCGACTAAAAGAATCTTAATGATAAATAAATTAGCATGGAAGGAAATAGATTTATCCTCTCTTTTTCATAATCTTTCTATTCTAAAAAATAAAGTAGGAAAGAATGTAGAAATTATTCCTGTAGTTAAAGCAGATGCCTATGGGCATGGAGCAAGGCTAATTAGCAGATTTTTATCCAAAAATGGAATTAGAATATTTGCTGTTGCTATAGTTGAAGAAGGAATAGAACTTAGAAATTACGGAATAAGAGAGAAAATTCTTGTTCTTTCTCCTCAATTTGTAGAATCCATTTCTTATTTAGTAAATTATAATTTAACTCCTGTTGTTTCTTCTCTAGATTTCTTGCATGCCCTAGGAGAATATACTTTTTCTAAAAATATTGAATTTTCCTTTCATTTAGGAATAGATACGGGTATGGGGAGGGAAGGAATAATAATTAAGGATTTAGATAAAATTTTAAAAATAATTGAAAAATATCCTAATTTAAAATTAGAAGGTCTATCTTCTCATCTTTCAAGCTCTGAAGATAAGCTTGACCCATATAATGAAAAACAGGGAGAAATATTTGAAAAGGCTTATAATAAGTTAAGAAACTTAGGCTATAATATTTTTTGCCATTTTGCAAATACAGGAGCTATCTTTAATTTTCCAGAATTTTTTTATCATGGAGTAAGACCTGGAATTGCCCTTTATGGATATGGAGATAAAGATTTAATCCCTGTAATGTCTGTAAAGGCAAAAATTACGTTGATAAAATTAGTTCCAGAAAACTGGGGGATTGGTTATAACCATACCTATATGACAAAATCCCCTACATTAATTGGCTTAGTTCCCCTAGGATATGCGGATGGATATAGAAGAGATTTTTCAAATAAAGCTTATGTAATAGTAAAAGATAAATTATTTCCTGTTATTGGCAGAATATCTATGGATCAATTTGTGATAGATATATCCTCTGATCCATCTATAAAGGTAGGAGATATAGTTATAGTTTTAGGACGAAGTGGAAACTTAAATATAGATGCTGAAAAGCTCTCATCTTTAGCAAATACTATACCCTATGAGATATTAACTACTTTTGGTATGGCAAAAAGATTAGGAACAATTTATAAATTTGAAGGAAAAGTTATTGAAGAGATTTAAAAATTTCTCTTACATAGCTAATCTCGTCTTCTCTGTTTTTCAATTTTCCTTCCAAGTATCCTATAAATAAGTTTTTTAATATTTCTCCAACAATCTTTCCTTCTTTTACTCCTAAATTAATAAGATCTTTTCCCTTTAAATATGGAACTTTTTTCTCTTTAAGCTCTTTTATTTTTAAAAAAAGTTGAGATTTTTCTTTATTCTGAAATGTTAAACTTAAAAAGAAGATCAATTCTATAGGAAGATCAATAATTTTATCTAAAGTTTTTCTATCCAGTTCTTTGTCAATGAATTCAAAATAGTTATTTATTAAGAATATAACTTTATGGGAAAAATGATAATCTTTAAGCCAAGCTATAGCTTTGTCTCTTTCTATTTCTCTTAAAAGATTTAAAATTTGTAAATTAATCTGATCTAATTTTTTCTCCTTTCGAATTTCCATATTTATTTCTTCAAAATTTGAGGGTAAATTCTTTCTTGGAAGAAGAAAGGGAAGAGCTTCTAGTTCCTCTAATCTTTTCCAAATCTTTTCGGGTTCGGGTTCTTTTAATATTAACAAAATTTCTTCTTTTATTCTTTCTTTGCTTAGTTTCTTTAAGAATCCTTGATCAATAGCATTTTTTAATAATTCAAAGGTTTTTTCTTCAAAGGTAAAACCTAATCTTTTTTCTAATCTTATTCCTCTTAGAATTCTTGATGGATCTTCTATAAAACTTAGATTATGCAAGACTCTTAATTCCTTTCTTGATAGATCTTCAAGGCCACCAAAAAGATCAATAATTTCAAGCCATCTATCATGGTTCAAAGAAAGTGCTAAAGTATTTATGGTAAAATCTCGTCTTTTCAAATCTAACCAAAAGGAACTCTTTTCTACATGGGGTAGTGCCCCAGGAGCAGGATAATATTCCTGTCTCGCACTAGCTATATCAATTTTATTACCGTTTTCTAATATAATTTCTGCAGTCCCAAATTGTTCATAAACTCTAATTTTTCCTTTAAGCTTACCTAATAGACTGTTAAGAAATGGTTTTACATCTCCCTCTATTACAATATCCAAATCCATACTCGGATATTGTAGTAACAAATCCCTCACAAATCCTCCTACAGCATAAACAGACACGTTAAGTTGAGAAGAAATATTTTTAATATTTTGTAATATTTCCCACCAAAAGGAATTTCTAAGAAGATTCTCAGAAAGAATAGCAGTACTTCCTAAAGGTAAAGGTAAATGATTTTTCATAAAGTGAAACTTCAATATGTCTTGTCTTGTAATTATTCCTAAAACTTTATCATCCTTTACCACAGGGACTCTTCCAATATCTTTCTCTATAAGTAGTTGTTCTACAAAAGATAATGGTGTATCTGGATCTACTGTTATTACAGGTTTGGACATAAAAGATTTAACTTTTCTTTTTGATAATTTCATATTTATAGCCTTTTCTATATCTCTTCTGCTAATTATTCCTACTAATTTGCCATTTTCCAATACACATAATCCTCCATATCCATATCGGGTCATAATCTTGTGAGCTTCAGAAACAGTAGTTTCTGGAGTTATGGTCTCTACTGGATAAGACATAATATTCTTAGCTAGAAAATTATATGGTAAAAACTTCTTAAGTTTTACCCTTAAGTAATTTTCTATTTCAGCTAGTTCTTTATTAGTTAAGACTATTGTAGAAGCTGTGGGATGGCCTCCAGGATTAAATTCTTTAAGTAGCTCTAGAAGATTTATTCTTATAGTTCTTGATCTTCCCATTAGATATATTTTTTCTTTAATTTTCAAAAGGATGAACAAGGCATCAGCATTTTTTTCGTCCAATAATGCATGAGCTAGAATAGAAAGCCCTTCTATATATTTATCTTTTTCTAAGGAAACCAGGAGGATTTTATAGCCACTTATATCTTCTTCTTTTGCATTTTGAATTAAATCATTTAACAAAGCTCTTTGTTCATCAGTTAGTCTTTCTCTGTTGTAATAGTTAATAATATTTAAGTTTGCACCTCTTTCTAAAAGATAGGCACATATTTTAAGATCCCTTGGGGTAGTTGTAGAAAAGGTAAAACCACCTGTGTCTTGATAAATTCCAAGAGAGAAAATTGTGGCTTCAATTGGATCTATTGGTATATTATTTTTAATAATTAATTCTACTAAGAGGGTTGTAGTAGCTCCAACCTCTTCAATATATTCTTTATCTCCTTTAATATCTCCTGATTTATGATGGTCATATATCTCTATATATGGCTTTTCATCTTGTAAAAGTAATTTCTGAAATTCTTTTTCTAATCTATTTAGCCAGTGATTATCTACTAAAATAACTTTTTCTACTTTTTCTGGGGGTTTTTCCTGAAATTTTAAAAAGTCTTTATATAAAGAATAAAATTCATAAACTTTTCTTTCCATGCTTCTACTTGGTACAGCCCATGCTTGAGGGAAAAGCTTTTTAGCTGCATATAAAGAAGCTAGTGCGTCAAAGTCTAAATAATTATGAGAAAATATTACTTGCATGTTATATTATATTTTAAAAAATCTAAATTTTCTTTTAAGAGTTCTCTTACTAATAAAATCTCTTCCTTGTAGAATGTTTTATATAAAACAGGTATTTCAGGATCCATTTTATGATCGCTATAATATGCAGCTATTTTTGCAATAAATTCTTTATCTTCTTTTTCTTTTATGATCTGATCAGGAACTAAGACTAAAGCACTTGGTTCCTTTGCTTTAAATAAAGTGTCCTGTTCGCTAAAAAAGCTTAATAATTTTTCATTTTCATCCTTATTTCTACCTATAATTAATTTTATATTATTGGATAATCGAAAATGTCTACCGATTTTTAGTAATTCTAAGTCTCTTCTTGTTATATTTTCTTTATTCTTTAATAAATCTAGTAATTTCTTAGAAAAGAGTTTCTCTGTTAAAAGACATCCTCCAGAAGGAGTTGGTATTTCCTTTAATCCTATATTTCTTGCCAATTCTAATTGTATTTTTCTTGATCTTCCCTTAATACCAAGAAGTTTTTCTCTTTCTACTAAACCTTCTCTTTCAGGTTTTGTTATGGGTAGAAGTTTTGCGGAAAGGGGTCTTAAAACATAGTCTTCTACTCCTGAATATTTTGCTACAATATTTAGAGAATTTATATTTTGGGACATAGGTCTTTCTCCTAAAACTTCTCCTGTGATTATAAAATCTCCTTCATATTTTTTCATTAGTTCAAAACTTTTTTTAAGCATAAGAGCATGACAATCTATACAAGGGTTCAGATTTTTTCCGTATCCATATTTAGGATTTTTAAGTATATCTAAATATTCTTCAGTTATGTCAATTATTTCTAAAGGAATATTTAAAAACTTTGAAGCTTTTATTGCTTTTTCTGAACTAAAAAAGGGAGTAGTAAAGTTAATTCCAATGACTTCGATTTTCTGTTGTAATATTAACCAAACGGCCAAGATACTATCTAATCCTCCTGATAATAGAGCTAAAGCTCTGGCTTTCTTTTTCATAAATTATCCACTGTTTCTTGGTCTAATTTTCTAATCACTTCTAAAATTAAATTTTTAGCAAATAAAAAATCATCTAGATGGATAATACTTCCATGAGAATGAATATATCTTGCAGGAACACCTATAACAATAGATGGTACTCCTTTAGCGTTTATATGAATTCTACCACCATCGGTTCCTCCTCTTTCCAAGGTGGAAAACTGTAATGGTATATTTAAAGATTCTGCTGTCTCAATAAATAATCTTTTGAGATTCACATTAGGAATCATAGTTGCATCATAAAGAATTAAGGAGGGTCCATTTCCTAAAGATATAGGTTTTTCTTGATTAATTCCAGGAACATCAGTGGCTATATCTGATTCTAGTATAATTCCTACGTCAGGATTTACTAAGTAAGAACTTGTGGTTGCTCCCCTTAAACCTACCTCTTCTTGAACAGTAAAACTTACATATACTGTATTAGGATGCTTAATGTTATTTAATTCCTTAAGTATTTCTATTCCTAATGCGCATCCTATTCTATCATCCCATGCTTTTCCTAATAGATACTTTTTATTAAATAAAGGAGTAAATTCACTTTGGGGAATTATAGGATCTCCTGGTAAAACTCCCATTTCTTTTACTTCTTCTTCACTTTTTGCTCCAATATCAATATACATGTCTTTCTTTTCTACAATCTTTTTTCTTTCTTCTTCTGTTAATATATGAGGAGGTTTTGATCCTATTACTCCAATAATATCTCCTTTGCTGGTTTTAATTATTACCCTCTGAGATAACAATACTTGATCCCACCACCCACCTAATGGTAGAAATTTAATGAATCCATCTTTTGTGATACTTTTTACTATGAATCCTATTTCATCCATGTGTGCGGACAACATTATTTTAGGAGAGTCCTTTTCTCCTTTCTTTCTTATAATTAAACTTCCTAATCTATCCTCTAATGTTTCTCCAAAGGGTTCAGCATATTTTCTAATTACTTCTCTTACTTCTTTTTCATATCCAGGAATTCCACCCACCTCTGAAATTTCTTTTAACATTTTCATTAACTCTTCCATTTTTTCTAGTCTCCTTTCTCCAATATCTCTATAGGATATCCTTCTTCTTTTATTTTATCAACCAACCTATATATTTGAGAAAAATCTTTTGTTTCCAAGGTGATATCAACGGTTGTCTCTCCTATAGGGAAAAGAGGATTCGCTCTATCTTGATGAATTGCTACTATATTTGCTTTCTCTTTTGCGATTATGTCTAATATTTTTGAGAGACGACCTGGTGTATCTAAAACTCTTATACGCAAATGGACTAATCTTCCCGAATGAATTAATCCATATTCGAGAATTCTTGAGAGTAAACTTACATCAATATTTCCTCCACTTAAGATTAAAACAATTCTCTTTTCTTTGATTTTTTGATAATTTTTTAATAATGCAGATAAAGAAACAGCTCCTGCTCCTTCTACCAAGGTCTTTGCTCTTTCTAATAAAAAAAGAATTCCTTGAGCAATCTCCATTTCATCTACTAAAAATATATCATCGAGATACTTTTCTAGTATTTCTTTTGTTAGTTCTCCTTCTTTTTTCACTGCTATACCTTCTGCAATAGTCGATGTAGGTTTATTTTCTATTTTTATATTTTTAAATCTTTCATAATATGAAGGAAAAGCAGAAGTTTGAACACCATAGATTTTTATTTTAGGATTTTGTTCTTTTACTGCGATGGATATTCCACTTGCTAATCCTCCACCCCCTATAGGAACTATTATTGCTTCTAAATCTGAAAGTTCCTTAAGAATTTCTAAACCAATAGTTCCTTGGCCTGATATAACTAATGGATCGTCGAAGGGATGAATGAACACTAAATCTTCTTCTCTTGCTTTTTTTAAAGCATAGTCATAAGCTTCATCGTATATAGAGCCATAGAGAATTACATTAGCAGAATAATTTTTTGTGGAAATAATTTTAACTAAAGGAGTGTTTTCAGGCATTATAATAGTTACTGGTATAGAAAATAATTTTCCTGCAAAGGCAACTCCTTGAGCATGATTTCCTGCAGAAGATGCAATTACTCCTTTAATTTTTTTATCTAGTCGACTAACATAGTTAATAGCACCTCTTATTTTGAAGGAACCAGTCTTTTGAAAATTCTCATACTTTAAGAATACTTCTTTTTGAGTCATTTCACTAAAAGTTTGGGAAAAAGCCAAAGGAGTCTTGTGAATCCAAGGAGATATTCTTTCAATAGCCTCTTTAATATCTTTTAAACTAATCATTTTTTACCTCAGAATTAAAAATCCTTTGTTAGTAAATCCACATATTCTTATTTTACATCCTTTTATATAAGAAGAAATTTTTTCTTTTGCTATATTTAAATCCTTTTTGTTTTCAAATAAAGCAAAAATACTTGAGCCTGTTCCTGTTAGAGAAACATATGGTGTAAATTCTAATAACTTTTCTTTTATATCTTTTAATAAAGGATAGATTTTAAAAACAATATTTTCAAAAAAATTATAAGGTGTTGATATTTTATTATCTTTAACTTTTTTTATAACATAATCCCAATCTAAGTGGCACCCTAATATTTTCGGATCAATCTGAGAATATATATGTTTTGTATTAATTCCAAATGGGGGAGTAATCAAAAGAACAAGATAATTAGATAGATTTGGAAGTTTTGTTACTTTTTCACCCTTTCCCTCTACTAAGGAGGTTCCACCATATAAAAAAAAGGGAATATCAGAACCTAAGTTTATAGCAATATTAGAAAGTTCTTCTCTCTTAAGCCCTGCCTTTGATAAAAAATTTAGAGCAAATAGGATACTACAAGCATTAGAGCTTCCTCCTCCTAAGCCTCCTTGAATTGGAATTCTCTTTAAGTGATAAACATATAAACCTATTTTTATTTCCGTTTTTTCAATAAAACTCTTATAAGCTTTATATATTAGATTCTCTTCTAAAGGAATGGAAGAATAATTAGACTTTAGTATAAAATAAGGGTAGGGTAAAGGATTTACCAATAAAAAATCCGAGAGATCAATATTTTGTAAAATTATTTTTACATTATGGTAATTATCTGGTCTTTTATCTATTACATCGAGGAATAAAGTAATTTTAGCATAGGAGTAAATTTTTAGCATCATATTCTAAAAGATAATTACTTAAATCAATATATTTTTCTAAGGGAAGATTTTCTGCTCGCTCTTTAAGATCTATATTTAATTTTTTAAAAAACTCTTCTAAGGGATAGGAAGGAAATTCCCTCTTTAAATTATTTAAAAGAAATTTTCTTCTATATTTAAAAGCAGATCTTATAACTTTAAAAAATATCTCTTTATTCTTAATTTTATCAAGACTGGGGGAATATTTGAATTTTAATAAGAGAGAATCTACTTCTGGAATAGGAAAAAAGAAATGGGAAGGTACAGGGCAAATTATTTCTACTTTATAAGTCAATTGCAATAAAAGAGATAAGGGACTGAATCTTTTATTTCCTGGTTTTGATATAAGTCTTTCTGCCATTTCCTTTTGAAGCATAAGTATCATTAAGTCCGCATAAGGACCCTTCTTTAAGTATTCACCAAGAAAGCTTCCTGATAGATAATAAGGTAAATTTCCAAAAATTTTAAAAGGCTTTTCAATGATAGAATCTATATTTATCTTTAATATATCGTCTATTATTATCTCTACATTGTTAAACTCTTTTGTAAACTCTTTTAAAATTTTTTCAAATCTTTTGTCAATTTCTACAGCGATAACTCTTTTAGAATATTTTGCTAATTCAATGGTTAAAGTTCCAATCCCCGCACCGATTTCTAAAACCAAATCTTCCTTTCCTAATTCTCCATGCTCTATAATTTTTTCTACAATATTTCTATTAATTAAAAAATTTTGCCCTAAACTTTTTTTTAAATAAATTTTATTCTTGCTAAGAATTGAAATTAATATTTCCTTATTTGTTAGATCCATTTCAACCAATTCTTTCTAAAATATAAACTGTTATTTTTCTTCTTCCAAAATTTATAACTTCTCTTCTTGTAGGAAAGAGCAAATCAATCCTATATCTTTTAATTGCTCCTCCTGTGTCTCCTGCAATAGCAAATCCATATTTAGGAATATATAAAGGTGTTCTTAAGGGAATATATCTTGGATCTACTGCAACAACTCCTCTTACTGCTCTCCATCCAAGAGCAGTTATATCATCTACACCATTTCCTTCCCATGGATGATAGGCTGTTGCAGTTAAAATTAAAGTTTTCTTCAATCTAAAGGTTGCAGAGGAAAGTTTAAGATTTTTTAATATGGGAGATGTTATTTCATAAATTGTAGGTTTTTTTTCAACTATTACTTTTCTATTTAATAAGGTTTTTCTTGATAGCCTATCATTTATATATAATATTTTCCATTCTTCTTCTATTTTTCCTTCTCTTCCTATCTGTATTTTTCTTTCTTTATAATCCTTGCCGTAATAGACTTTAAAAATAATGTCAGGTTTTTCTGTAATATAACTTTTGACTTTTTTTTCCTCGATTCTATCAATTCGGATTGTTTTAAGATAGGGAGTAATAGGACTTCTTGCATGAGGAGTTATTCTATCCTTTTTATTTATCTTTATATTATTCTCTTTAATAACTTCCCATACAAAATTTGCTTTAGTTTTTATTTTTTTTATTTTCTTGTTTCCATCTATTATTGTTATTTCTTGTGGAGATTTAATTAATCTCGCTGGATTAAAATAAAAATCACTAATTACTCCGTTCGTATTTCCTATCAACAAGTTAATGGTTAAAATAATAAAAAGAATATTTTTTCTCATTTTGGTATCACCTTTTTGAAAAAGTGTTTTCCAACTCTTAAAACTATAGGTCTTTCAATAGTTAATTCTAAATTAGAATCTAAAATTCTTTCCCCATCAATTTCCACTGCTCCTTGAGATATTAATCTTCTTGCCTCACTATTACTTTTTACAGCACCTATAACATTTAGAAGTTTTACAATCCAAATTTTTTTCTCATCTAATATATATTCCTCTATTTCCTCAGGCAATCCTTTTTGTCGAAATACTCTATTGAACTCTTCTTCTGCTTCTATACTTTTTTCTTCCCCATGATATATTCTTACAATCTCTCTTGCTAATCTTGCTTTTGCATCTCGAGGATGAATAGTACCGTTTTTTAAACCTTTTTCTATTCTCTCTATTTCATTCTTAGGTAAATCTGTTGCTAACTGGAAATACCTAATTAATAGTTCATCAGGAATAGACATTATTTTACCGTACATATTATTAGGAGATTCTGTAATTCCTACGTAGTTTCCAAGACTTTTACTCATTTTTTGTTTTCCATCGAGTCCTTCTAATATGGGCATAAGCATAGCAACTTGTGGTTCTTGACCAAATTCTTTTTGAATCTCCCGTCCAACTAATAGGTTAAATTTTTGATCTGTTCCTCCTAATTCAATATCTGCTTTTATGGCAACAGAGTCATAGGCTTGTAGTAATGGATATAAAACTTCATGAAGAAATATGGGCTTATTTTCTTTAAATCTAAGAGAAAAGTCATCTCTTTCAAGAATTCTTGCAATGGTGTATTTAGAAAGAAGATTTATTACATCTTCTAATTTCATATTTCCAAACCATTCTTCTTGATATCTAATTTCTGCTTTTGATATATCTAAAATCTTTCCAACTTGTTCTTGATATGTTAGAGCATTTCTTTTAACTTGTTCTGGAGACAAAGACTTCCTTGTTTCGGATCTTCCCGATGGGTCTCCTATTCTTGCAGTGAAGTCGCCAATTATAAAAATTACCTGATGCCCTAACTCCTGAAATTGTCTCATCTTTCTTAATACTACTGCATGCCCTAAATGTAAATCAGGTGCTGAAGGATCTGCTCCTAACTTTACTCTTAGAGGTCTTCCCTCTTTTCTTGCTTTTTTAATTTTTTCTTCCAATCCATCCTCTGGAATTATTTCCACAGTATTATCCATTAATATAGAGAGTTCTTCTTCGATACTTAAATTTTTAGTCATCTTTTCACTCCCATTCCAAAGAATTTTTCTTTAATAGATGGATTCCTTTGTATATAGAGTAAAATAGGAAGACCAATTAAATAAGTCACTACTGCTTCTCCGATAGCAATATAGAGAACGTTTAATAAATAAGGAAGTTTAAAAAATAAATGAAGATATAGACTTACTCCTAGAGCATTTACTATAATAGGCGGAAGGGGAGCAAGATATATTCTTGGCATTTTATAGGTTAAATATCCTGCAATTAAGGTGAAAAGACTTCCAAAGATGACATCAATCCAGCCTGCAGGGCTAAAGAAATTTGCTATAAAACATCCTATAAATAATCCTGGAATTGCTAAAGGATCTATAAAAGGAAATACTGTAAGAAATTCTGAAATTCTAAATTGTATGGGACCATAGCTTATCGTACTAAATATTAGAGTTAAAACAACATATATAGTTGCATATATTGTTATTCTTGTTAAAATTTTTGGAGACAAAGGGTCACCTCCTTTTGAATCTTTTTCAATTTTCTTCTTATAGATTTATTTTTCAAAGAAGCTGCAATTAAAAGTAAATTCATTTCCTCCACTTGAAAAGGAATTATAATAATCTTTTCTGAATTTCCATTTAAGGATAATTCTTGAATTTTATCATTTTTTAGAGAACTTTCAAATAAATTCTTACTTTCTTTATAAATTATAGATATAAAAGCTCCTAATATTTCTGAAAGATTATCTTCTAAACTACTTTTTAAAACTAACCCCTCAGAAGAAGTAAGAATTAAAAAGGAAAGGTTTTCTTCTTTACATTTATTTGAAAAATCATATTCTAATAGGCTGGAACTCATATTAACCCCCTATAACTCTAATTCTCTTGCAATACTTTTCATCGCGGACAATCCTATACTTATAAACTCTTCTAGATTTAATCCAAGTTCTTCACAAGATTTTATCTGTTCTCTATTTGCTCCTCTTGCAAAACTTTTTTCTTTAAATTTTTTTAATATGAATTCAGTATTAAGAGGTTCCAATTTCTTCTCAGGATGGACCAAAGCAGAAGCCACAATTAATCCTGTAAGAGGATCAACAGCGTATAAAGCTTTTGCTAATAGAGTATTTCTAGGATATCCATGAATCTCATTATGAGCTTTTATTGCTTCTATCATCTCCATGGGAAGATCATAGGATTTTAATATATCTTCAGACAAAAGGCTATGTTTTTCTGGTTCTTTTTCTGTTAATTCATAATCAATGTCATGAAGAAGACCTGTTAATCCCCAAAGCTCTTCGTCTTCTTTAAGATGATTTGCAAGAGCTTTCATTATGGCTTCTGTAGCTAACATATGTTTAATTAAATTAGTGCTTTTTATGTATTTTTTTACTAAACTTAGTGCTTCTTCTCTTGTCATACTCCTCCTCCATTAATAGGGTAAAATCCATACTTCAGTAGATTGAGGTAAATTTTCTTTATTAACCTCAATTTCCTTATCAGTTAGTTTTTTAATAGGATATTTTATGATCGAAAGAAAATTTTCTAAAGGAGCTAAATCAAACTTTAAATTAGCAGTCTTATAATGCATTGGAATTACAATTTTAGGATTAACTTTTTCTATAATTTCTATGGCCTGCTTAGCATCGATAGTATATACTCCTCCAACTGGAACACAAAGTACATCTATTTCTCCTAATTTTTCTACGTCTTCCTTTGTTAAAATATGTCCTAAATCTCCAAGATGGGCAATTTTTATTCCATCTATTGTGAAAACAAAAATTCGATTTTCTCCTCTTTTAGAACCTAAAGATTCATCATGATATGAACTGATGCTTTTTATTTTTATTCCTAATTCTTCTCTATCTACGATTTCTTTTAAAGTTATAAATTTACCTTTTAAAAGATTCACTGCATTATGGTCAAAATGTTCATGACTTGTAGTAACAATATTAGGTTCCACATCAGGAATAGGATATCCTACTGAAATATCAAAGGGATCTGTTAAAACTTTTATTCCCTCCTTATTTGTAAGTAAAAAACAGGCATGTCCATACCATCTTATTTTCATTTCTTTCCCCTCCCTCTACATTTTTTCGGGTGAAGAGATTCCTAATATCTTTAATCCATCATTAATAATAATTCTAACACAGTCTACTAGGTTAAGTCTTGCTAAGGTTAATTCTTTATCTTGAGATAATACTCTGCAAGAGTCATAAAAGGCATGAAAAGCTGTAGCAAGATCTAAGAGATAATGAGGTAAAAGATGGATTTCTAAAGTTCTTGCAATATCTCTTAATTTGTCAGGATATCTCATTAATAAGATTAAAAGTTCTTTTTCTTTTTTATTTTTTAATAAACTCAAATCCGCAAAATCTAAATTTCTTAAGTCTATTCCCCTTTCTTCTGCTTGTTTTAAAATACTACAACATCGTGCATGAGCATATTGGACATAATAAACTGGATTATCATTTGCTTGTTTTTTTGCTAATTCAATATCAAAATCTAGTTGACTATCTGCACTTCTTAATAAGAAGAAAAATCGAATAGGATCTTTACCTACTTCCTCTTGAACTTCTTCTAAAGTTATAAAGTCTCCTGTTCTTTTTGAAATCTTAACTTCCTCTTTTCCTCGAAGAAGTCTTACCATTTGAACTAAGATTACATCTAAAATTTGGGGTGAATATCCAAGAGCTTGTAAAGAGGATTTCATTCTTTGTACATGAGCATGATGATCTGCTCCCCAGACATCTATTATCCAATCAAATCCTCTCTCAATTTTGTTTAGATGATAGGCAATATCTGCTAAAAAATAAGTAGGAGAACCATCTCTTTTTATTAAAACCCTATCGCTTTCATCACCAAACTTTGTCGAAGAGAACCAAATAGCAGAATCTTTTTTGTAAATATATCCATTTTTATCAAGAATTTCTAAGACTTCTTTTAATTTTCCTTCTTTATGTAGACTTTTTTCACTAAACCAGCAGTCATACTCTACCCCGAAATTTTGTAATGTTTTTTTAATATTTTCTAACATTTTTCTTAGAGCATATTCTTTAAAAAACTCTTTTTTTTCTTTTTCATTCATTGCATTAATTTTATCTTTCTCTCTTAAAAGTTCATAAGCTAAGTCTTTAAGATATTCACCTTTATATCCATCTTTTGGAAATTCATAATCTATTCCCTGAATCTCTAAGTATCTTGCATATAGAGACTCTCCTAAAAGATCTATTTGATTTCCTGCATCATTTATGTAAAATTCTTTTTCTGCGTACCATCCTATTCTTCTAAAAAGATTTGCAAGAGAATCTCCAATCACTACTCCTCTTGCATGAGCAATGTGCATCGGTCCTGTAGGATTTATACTTCCAAACTCTACTTGTATTTTTTTGCGAGTATTAGGAGTCTTTACGAAGTTTTCTAAATCCTTTCTGATATAATACATAACCTCTGTTAATATCTTATGAGAAACAAAGAAGTTAATAAAACCTGGCCCTGCTATTTCTACCTTCTCAAAAATGTTCTTTACTGTAAGCTTATCAATTAATCGATAGGCTATTTCTAAAGGAGGTTTTTGATTTTTTTGTGCTAGTAACAAAGGAATAGGAGTGGCATAATCTCCATATTCTTTTTGTTTTGGTACTTCAACTATTAACTCAATACCATTAATATTTAGACCCTCACTCTCTAAGTTTTTAAGAGCGTCTTTTAAGATCTCTATAATTTTTTCTCTTACCATTTTTTTACCTCTTTTTTTTAATAATGCTTAAATTATATCTAAAATATACTCCAGAATTCTATCTAAGGCAATAATAAAACATTGACTTTATATCTTCATAACTATAAAATCTTATTAAAATGAAGGAAGAAATTTTAAAAAGTAATTTATATGAAAAAGCAAGTTTATTTCCTGATGCATCGGGAGTATATATCTTTAAGGATGCACAAGGGAAAATTATTTATGTTGGAAAATCTAAATCTTTGAGGAAAAGAATTCTCTCTTATTTCAAAGAAAGCTCTCCTAAAAGTCTCCTTCTTCTCAAGAAAGCTCAGGATTTAGATTACATAATAACAGATTCTGAGACAGAAGCTTTCATATTAGAAGCAATCCTTATAAAAAAATACCGACCAATATATAATGTTCAATTAAGAGATGATAAACAGTATCCTATATTAAAACTAACATTAAATGAACCCTTTCCTCGTTTAATAATGGTAAGAAGAATTGAAAATGACTCTGCGAAGTATTTTGGTCCTTTTCCTCAGTCAGGTACTGTAAGAGAAACTATTTCCTTAGTTAAAAAAATTTTTAATCTCAGAAGTTGTTCGTGGGATTTACCTAAAAAAGCACCTAAGAGGCCTTGTATATATTACGATCTTAAAAGGTGTTATGCTCCTTGTCAAGGATATATTTCTCAGGAAGAGTATAAGAAAATTGTTGATGAGGTTATTTTATTCTTAGAAGGTAAGTATCAAAGACTCATAGATAATCTAACAGAAAAAATGAATTCTGCAGTCTCAAATTTAGAATTTGAAAAAGCAATAAAGTATAGAGATCAAATAAAATATCTCCAAAATCTTTGGGAAAAACAGAAGATTGTTACCTTTAACAAAGAGGATAAGGATCTTATTCAAATTTATATTGAAGAAGAATCTGCTAAGGTTCTTGTTTATTTGATAAGAGAGGGAAAATTAATAGAAAAAAGGATAAATACTCTGAAGATACCTTTAGAGTATGAAAAAAAGGAAATAATATTGAGTTTTTTAACGCAGTATTATTCCCAAAGAGAAGTTCCTGATGTTGTAATTGTTCCCTTAGATTTAGGGGAAGATAAAGAAGAAATAGAAAAGTTTCTGTCCAAAAAAAGAAAAAATAAGGTTTCTATTAGAGAACCTATTGGAGAGGAAATAGAACTGTTAGAAATGGCACTTAAAGATTTAAGTATTCTTGGGATAAAAAGGGATAAAATATGGAATGAGCTATTTGAGCTCCAGAAGTTATTTAATCTAGAGAGTATTCCACTTTGGATTGAAGGATATGATATATCAAATATACAAGGTAAAGAAGCAGTAGGTTCTCGAGTAGTTTTTTATAAAGGCTTACCTTATAAAGAAAAATATAGGAGATATAAAATTAAAATAACAAATGAAGAACCAAATGACTTTTTGATGCTTCAGGAAGTAATAGAAAGAAGACTTAAAGATACTAAAGATGAAATTTCAGATATTATTCTGATAGATGGAGGAAGAGGACAGCTTAATGCAGTCTTAGAAGTATTTGAAAGACTAAATATAAAACCAAAGTTCTTAATAGCTCTAGCAAAAAGAGAGGAAGAAATCTATATTCCGAATAGAAAAGAATCTATTAAGTTGAATAAAGATTCTCCCGCTCTTCATATATTGCAAAGAGTAAGAGATGAAGCTCATAGATTTGCCTTAAATTATCATAGAACATTGAGAACAAAAAAATTATTAGAAAGTAAATCTTTGGAAATTAAGGGATTAGGAGAAAAAAGATGGAGAATTTTAATGGAAAAATTTCAGTCCTTAGATAAAATGAAAAAAGCCCCAAAAGAGGAATTTCTAAACATAAATGGAATTCCTAAGAGTTTAGGAGAAAGGATTTATCAATATTTACATGATCAACATTAAAAAATTTTTTGACAAAATTAATCAAAAGGAGTATATGATGTATAATCTAATTTGGAAAGGAGGTTAAGTCATGGAAGTTATAGTAGGAAATGAAAAAGTAAAAAGAGGACTTGCTCAAATGTTAAAAGGAGGAGTAATAATGGATGTTACTAACGCAGAACAAGCAGAGATAGCTGAATCTGCTGGAGCTGTCGCCGTTATGGCTTTAGAGAGAGTTCCTGCAGACATAAGAGCTCAAGGTGGGGTAGCTCGTATGGCAGATCCCAAAAAAATAAAAGAAATTATGTCTGCAGTTAGTATTCCTGTAATGGCTAAGGTAAGAATTGGCCACTTTGTAGAAGCTCAAATTTTAGAAGCTCTTGGTGTTGATTTTATAGATGAGAGTGAAGTTTTAACTCCTGCTGATGAAAAGTATCATATTAATAAACATTTATTTAAAGTCCCTTTTGTTTGTGGAGCGAGAGATTTAGGTGAGGCTTTAAGAAGAATTGCAGAGGGTGCTGCAATGATTAGAACAAAGGGAGAAGCAGGAACAGGAAACGTAGTTGAGGCAGTAAGACATATGAGACAAATTATGGACGAAATAAGATCTTTAGCTCTTATTCCTGAAGAGGAATTGGTTACTAAAGCAAAAGAATTAGGAGCGCCTCTAGATGTCTTAATAGAAACAAAGAAATTAGGAAGACTTCCTGTGGTTAATTTTGCAGCTGGTGGTATTGCAACTCCTGCTGATGCTGCATTGATGATGCATCTTGGTGCTGATGGGGTTTTTGTTGGTTCTGGTATATTTAAATCTAAGGATCCAAAAAAGAGAGCAAGAGCAATAGTCTTAGCTGTAACATATTATAATGATCCTGAAATTCTTGCAGAGATATCTGAAGATTTAGGAGAACCTATGCATGGAATTGATGTTAGACAACTTTCCGAAAAAGAATTACTACAAATAAGAGGTTGGTAAGAATTATGAAGATCGGAATTTTAGCTCTTCAAGGTTCAGTAGAAGAACATAAGAACAGCTTAGAAAAATTAGGTATAGAAAATATATTAGTGAAGAAAGCAAAAGATTTAGATATTATTGATGGATTAATATTGCCAGGTGGAGAAAGTACTACTTTTGTACACATATTGAAAAATATGGAGATTTTTGAATATCTTAAGGAAAAAATTAAAAAAGGACTTCCGGTTCTTTCTACTTGTGCTGGTTTGATAATTCTTGCAAAACGAATTGAGAATCATCCTGATCAAAATTCTCTAAATATCTTGGATATTACAGTTTCTCGTAATGCTTATGGGCGTCAAAGGGAAAGCTTTATAACATATCTATCTATTCCAATATTAGGAGATGAACCTTTTGAAGCAGTCTTTATCAGAGCTCCAAAGATAGTTAAAGTTGGAGAGAAAGTTAAAGTTCATGCAGTTTTTCAGGAAAATCCTGTTTTTATTGAAGAGGAAAATGTTCTTGGACTTACTTTTCATCCTGAATTAACTAATGATTTAAGAGTTCATAAATATTTTCTTAGTAAAATTGGATAAAAATGTTTTGTCAAAATTGTGGTAAGAACCCTATTGAATTGATTATAGAAATAACGGATGGTGATAAAAGAGAAAAATTATCACTTTGTCGGCATTGTTTCAAGGATTATTATAAAAAATTTTTAAAAGATGCTTTTAAAGATTTATTACAAATTATAGAAGAGAAATTCTTTAAAGACAATGATTATTGTTTATACTGTGGAAGAAGTTGGAAAGAAATTGAGGAAAGTAAAGAGGTAGGATGTGTAAATTGTTATAAGATTTTTAGAGAAAGATTAAATGGGATTTTAGAAAAGATTTTTGGAAAGAAAAAATATAAAGGAAAAGCTCCAAAGTTATCAGGAGAAAAAAGGATGGAGATTTTAAAGAATAAGATATTACTCTCAAAAGCAATCGAAGAAGAAAATTATGAAAAAGCAGCAGAGATTAGAGATTATTTGAAAAAACTAAGAAAGGGTTGAAAATGAATGAGATAATATTTAAATATCTTGGATGGCTTAGAGAGAATAATCAATATAGAGATATTTTTGTGAGGACAAAAATCCGCCTAATAAGAAATGTGGCGGATTTTCCTTTTCCTAAGCAAGCAAATAATATTAAAAAGAAAGTTTTTCTAAATAGAATAGAATGGTTACTTAAAAATAGTGATGTTTTTGACGGATTTAATCTAATTTCTTTTGATAAGACTTCTTCAAAGATTAAATATTTATTTTTAGAAAAGGGCTTTCTTAATAAAGATCTTAAAGAGGATGGAAGAGGTATATTAGTTAATAAAAAAGGAGATCTTAGTATATTAATAAATGAAGATGATCATTTTCAATTGCAAAAACTCAGCTCTGGTTTTGAATTTGAAACCTCTTTTAATCAACTTTTTGAATTAGAAGACAAACTTTCAGAATACTTTAATTTTGCTTTTGATTCCCAGATAGGTTATCTTACATCTTATCTAGAAAATCTTGGATTTGGAATAAGAATAAATTTCTGGGTTCATCTACCTGGACTATTCCAGGAAGACGAGATTTCTAAATTAGTAAAATCTTTTAGATCCTCGAGGGTACAAGTGAAAGAGGTTTATAAAGAAGAAGATTATCCTATTGGAAATGTATTTGAGATTACTATAAACGAAGGTTTATCTACAAAAGAGCGACTTACTTCAAAAGTAAATAAGATTGTAGAAAAATTAGTAACTAAGGAGAAAGAAGCAAGAAATAATTTGTTAAGAGAAAGAAAAATTATTATTGAAGATACTGTTTATAAATCTCTAGGGCTTATAAATTATAGTAAACTTTTAAGTTTCAGAGGAGCGTGGGAATTATTATTTAATCTAAGATTAGGATCTTCATTGAATATTATATCTATTCCTTTAAAATTGATAGACGTTCTTTTAATTTTTATTCAGCCAAATCATATTCAAATAAGATATGACAAAGAGTTAAGTTCTCCAGAAATGGAAATTTTAAGAGCAAATTTATTGCGTGATGTTTTCAAAAGTTATAAAATATCATAGGGAAGTGTATTGAGGAGGTGTATCTTATATGATGGATAAACTAACGCAAAGAGCATATAGGGTGCTATTGTTAGCACAAGAGGAAGCACGACGTTTGAACTATTCCACTGTTGGAACAGAGCATATTCTATTGGGACTAATTCGCGAAGAAGGGGGAGTTGCTGCTCAGGCTCTTATTAACTTGGGTTTAGATCTTAACTATCTAAGATCAGAAATTGAACGTCTAATTGGCCGTGGAGATGGAACCTCTTATGGTGCACTTCCCTTTACTTCTCGCGCTAAAAAAGTCTTAGAATATGCATCAGAATCTGCTCAGGAACTAAATCATAATTATATTGGAACAGAACATCTTCTTTTAGGGCTTTTAAAAGAAGGAGAAGGAGTTGCTGCACATGTATTAGAAGGAATGGGTGTAAGACTAGAAGATGTGACTATCGAAATTCTAAAAATTCTAGGGGAACCTATCGAACCTCACAGATTGAGAAATAGATCCCTTTCCACATCTCGTAAGAGAAGACCTATCACTGCAACTTTAGATGAGTTTGGAAGGGATCTTACCCAATTAGCAAGACAAGGAAAATTGGATCCTATAATCGGTAGAGAGAAAGAATTAGAGAGAATAATACAAATTCTTAGTAGAAGAACTAAGAATAATCCTGTACTTATAGGAGAGCCCGGTGTAGGAAAAACTGCAATTGTAGAAGGATTAGCCCAAAAAATTGTTATGAATGAAGTTCCTGATGTACTTTTAAACAAAAGAATTATTGCTCTTGACATGGGAACAATAATTGCCGGAACAAAATATAGAGGTGAGTTTGAAGAAAGAATGCAAAGAATTATTGAAGAAGTAAAAATGTCGAAAGACATTATTCTATTTATAGATGAAATACATACATTAGTTGGCGCAGGAGCTGCGGAGGGAGCTGTAGATGCAGCAAATATTTTAAAACCTTCGCTTGCAAAAGGAGAAATTCAACTTATAGGAGCTACTACTCCTACCGAATATAGAAAATACATTGAAAAAGATGGTGCCTTAGAAAGAAGATTTCAACCTGTAAGGGTAATGGAACCTACATATGATGAAACCATTCAAATTCTTAAAGGGTTAAGAGAAAGATATGAGAACTTTCATCATGTTAGAATTCCTGACGAGACTATAGAAGAGGCTGTTAAACTTTCAGTGAGATATATTAATGATCGTTTTCTCCCTGATAAGGCTATTGATATCATAGATGAAGCATCTGCAAGGGTAAGACTTACAAGACCAAAGTCTTCTGCTCATAGTAATTTGGAAAGAGAATTAGAAAGGATAAGAGAACAGAAGGAAATTGCTATAAGAAATCAGAATTTTGAAAAAGCAGCTCAGTTGAGAGATGAAGAGAGAAAATTAGAAGAATATATTAGAGGCTTTTTAAATTCCTCAACCATATCCGAGAGAGTGGTAACCCCAGAAGACGTAGCACAAGTTGTGTCTGCCTGGACAGGAATACCTGTGGCTCAGTTGTTAATTGAAGAAAGAGAAAGACTCTTAAGAATGGAAGAAGAATTGCATAAAAGAATTATAGCTCAAGATGAAGCTGTAAAAGTAGTATCTAAGGCAATAAGAAGATCTCGTTCAGGAATTAAAGATCCAAAAAGACCTATAGGAGTATTTTTATTTCTTGGTCCTACAGGTGTTGGAAAAACAGAATTAGCAAGAGCTTTAGCAGAGTATCTCTTTGGAAATGAAAATGCTCTCATAAGATTAGACATGTCTGAATATATGGAAAAACATAGTGTATCAAGATTAATAGGTGCTCCTCCAGGATACGTAGGATATGAAGAAGGAGGACAATTGACAGAAAAAGTCCACAGAAGACCCTATTCAGTAGTACTTTTTGATGAGATAGAAAAGGCTCATTCAGATATCTTTAATGTATTATTGCAAATTATGGATGATGGACAATTAACGGATGGTCACGGAAGAAAAGTTGACTTTAAAAATACTATCTTAATAATGACTTCTAACTTTGGAGCAGAATACTTTAAACAGGAATCTACTCTTGGTTTTGCATCAAAGGAAGATAGGGAGAAGTCATTTGAAAAGACAAAGAATCTTATAATGAGTGAATTGAAGAAATATTTCCGTCCTGAATTTTTAAACCGTTTAGATGAAATTGTATTTTTCCATCCATTATCAAGGGATGATCTAAGAAATATTGTAGATCTACTTCTTAAACCTGTTGCAGGAAGATTATTAGAGAAAAAGATTATTCTTGAAATAGATGAAGAAGTTAAAAACTTCTTAGTAGATAAGGGATATGATCCTTTCTATGGTGCAAGACCTTTAAAGAGAACTATTCAAAACTATGTGGAAGATCCCTTAGCAGAACTTCTTCTTGAGGGAAAATTTAAAGAAGGAGATACAATAAGAGCTGAATTAAATAAAGAAAAGAATAAAATAGAATTTAAGAAAGGATCCTTGGTAGCTAACAGATGAAAAAATGAGAATTGAATGGTGAAATTAAAGATAAAGTATATTTGTCAAGTATGTGGATATGAATCTATAGGATGGCTAGGACGATGCCCTAATTGTAATACTTTCGGATCTTTAATTGAAATTAAAAAAGAAGAAAATATAATAACTGATGAAATAAAAAAAGATATAAAAACCTTTTTAATTGATGAAATAGTTTCTGAAGAAAATAAAAGATTAAAAAGTGGATTAAAAGAATTTGATGATCTCTTAGGGGGAGGTATAGTTCCTGGTTCTTTAATTCTTTTAGCAGGAGAACCTGGTATTGGAAAATCAACTTTACTTCTTCAATTAGCTTTTTCTTTAGAGGAGAGAGGATTTCCTGTTTTATATGTTTCAGCAGAAGAGTCTTTATCTCAAATAAAATTTAGAGCAGAAAGAATATCAAATACTATTCCTTCAGTAAAGTTTCTTCCTGAGAATCAATTGGAAAATATCTTAGAAGTATTAAAATCTAATAATTTTTCAGTAGTTATAATAGATTCAATTCAAACAATTTATTCTAGCAATATTTCTACTTCACCAGGAGGAGTTGTACAAGTAAGAGAATGTACTATAAATCTTATGAACTTTGCTAAAAGCACTGATACTGCAATTTTTATTGTAGGGCATATTACTAAAGAAGGAGATATAGCTGGTCCTAAAACTTTAGAACATTTAGTAGATGTAGTGTTATACTTAGAAGGGGATAGGTATCAAGAATTAAGAATCTTGAGAGCCATAAAAAATAGATTTGGTCCTACAAACGATCTTGCTCTTTATGAAATGAGAGATTCAGGACTTAAAGAAATTTTAGATATATCAAAAAAACTTTTAGAGGAAAGAAGTAAGAATATTTCTGGTTCTTTGGTGGTTCCAATTATAGAAGGAGCAAAGCCAATATTAGTTGAAATTCAATCTTTAATAAGTAGAAGTAATACTACTTTTCCAAGAAGGATTAGTATTGGCATTGATATAAACAAATTAGCTTTAATTCTTGCTATTCTTGAAAAAAAATTAAACTTAAAATTACAAGACAAAGATGTATTTTTTAATGTAGTTGGGGGAATAAAAATTAATGAGCCTGCAGTAGATTTAGGAGTTGCTTTTTCTATATTCTCTTCATATTATGATATTATATTTCCTGAAGATATGGTTGTAATCGGGGAATTGGGGTTAGGAGGAGAGGTTCGAGCGGTGGGAAATATTGAAAAAAGATTAAAAGAAGCCCAAAAATTAGGATTTAAAAAAGTAATTCTTCCTAAAACTAAACTAGAAAAGACTTTTGATAGTCTTATATTATTTCCTATCTCAAATCTTCATGAAGGAATAAAAATTGTTTGGGGGAATAAATGGCTGAGCTAAAGAAATTTGCTATTGGTGCTATTAAAACTGTTGCTCCTGGAACCCAATTGAGAGAGGCTTTAGAACAAATATTAAAAGCTAAGACAGGAGCTCTTATAGTTATTGGTGATTTAGAAAAGATTAGACCATTAATGAATGGGGGTTTTCCTTTAGATATTGATTTTTCCCCTAATAAACTTTATGAACTTTCAAAGATGGATGGAGCTATTATTTTAAGTAAAGATTGTAAAAAAATTCTTTTCGCAAATGTTATTCTTCTTCCAGATTCTAATATTCCGTCCCAAGAGACAGGGGCAAGACATGCAACTGCAGAAAGAGTAGCGCGACAAACAGGACAATTAGTTATTAGTGTATCCCAAAGAAAAGATACTATTACTCTTTATCAAAATGACTGGAAATACATATTAAGAGATGTAGAAGAAATTTTAGCAAAAGCAACACAAGCTCTACAGACTTTAGAAAGATATAGAAGTGTATATGATGAATTTCTTCAGAGATTAAACGCTTTAGAGATAGAAAATCAAGTTACTCTTTTAGAAGTTCTTTTATTCTTGCATAGAATGGGAATGCTTTTAGCTATAGGAAAAGAGGTAGAAAATTATCTTATTGAATTAGGCTCAGAAGGAAGATTAATAGAACTTCAGCTTGAGACTTTGTTAGCAGGAGTTTCTGAAGAAGGACTTTTAACAGTAAGAGACTATTCAAGAATTAATGAAGATTATGAGAATGTTTATAAAAATCTTTTAAATAACTTTAAAGGAGATTTTCAAAGTTTTTCTATAATTGCTGGAGAAATAATGGGTTATACAAAAAAGGAAATTGAATTAAATATTACTGTTGTTCCACGAGGATATAGACTTTTAAGTAGATTATCTTTTATTCCTAATAATATTATGGAAAATCTTGTAAAACATTTTGGTGTTTTGCCGCGAATTCTTGAAAGTTCTGTAGAAGATCTTGATAATATTGAGGGAATAGGGGAGGTGAGAGCAAAAAGGATTAAAGAAGGTTTAATAAGACTTCGAAAATCTGCTTTAATCATTTAATTTTTGTTTATATTCCTTTTATATATTTTTTTGGAGGAATGATTTTTTATGAAAAAAGAAGTGAAGTTATTATTAGCAACAAATGTTTTTCCTTTTTTAGGTTTAGTTATTATATCTTTATGGAGCATATTTGGGGGAAATAAGAATGTGTCCTTATATTTAACACTATTTTTTTTCTTCCTTTTTGTTTTAGGTTTTTATCTTTTTTACATTAAAAGGGGAATTTTGTCTGATATTTTTAATTTTCCATCGGTAAAGATTTTAGATACCAGTGTGATTATTGATGGAAGAATTGTAGATATTTTGAAAACTAATTTTATAGAGGGTAAGATTGTAATTCCTCGTTTTGTACTAAAAGAATTGCAACAATTAGCGGATTCTTCAGAGTCTCTAAAAAAGAACAGAGGAAGATATGGCTTAGATAATTTAAGTAAGATAAGAAAAGAATTAGAGGATCAAGTAGTAATTATGGAGAAAGATTTTGCTAATATTCATAGTGTGGATTCAAAACTTGTAAAACTTGCAAAGATGTTAAATGGAAAAATAGTCACAAATGATTATGGATTAAACAAATTAGCAAAAATAGAAGGAATAACTGTTTTAAATATAAACGAATTGGCTAATGCTCTAAAACCTATTTATTTACCAGGAGAAGAATTACAGTTAAGTATACTTAAAGAAGGAAAAGAAGTAGGACAAGGGGTAGGATATTTAGAAGATGGAACTATGGTTGTGGTTGAGAATGGAAGAAAATATATTGGTTTTACTGTGAAAGTTGTAGTAACAAGTGTTTTCCAAACTGCTGCAGGAAGGATAATTTTTGCAAAAATAAAAGAGGAAAAGAAACTTGGACAATAAAATTTTAGGAATTCTTTTAGCGGCAGGAAGAGGTGAGAGATTTGGAAAGGAAGATAAGCTTCTCCAAGATTTAATGGGGAAGCCAGTTATATATTATTCTCTTCAAATTTTAGAAAAAACTGATGAAATTGATGAGATTGTAGTAGTAAGTAATAAGGAAAAAATAGATGTATTAAAAAGACTTGTAAAAGAATGGAGCTTTAAAAAGATTAAAGATATAATAGAAGGAGGAAAAGAACGACAAGATTCTGTATATAATGCCTTAAAGCTCTTCCCTCTCTACGAGTATGTTCTAATTCACGATGGTGCAAGACCTTTAGTAACACAAAGATTATTAAAAAGAATTATTCATGAGGGAATAGAAAAAAAAGCAGTTGTTTCTGGTATTCCTGTTAAAGATACCATTAAGTTAATATCCTCTATGAAGGTAGAGAAAACTCTTCCTCGAGAGAAATTATGGCAGATTCAAACCCCTCAATTTTTTGAATATTCATTGATATTGAGAGCTCACGAAAAAGCAAGAAAGGACAATTTTTATGGGACCGATGATGGAATATTAGTAGAAAGATTGCCTTATCCTGTATATGTTGTTGAAGGAGAACCTTGGAATATAAAGATAACAACAAAGGAGGACTTAGATCTTGTTCGATGTTTAATGGAGAGAAAATTTTTAGAATAGGATTAGGTTATGATATTCATCCCTTCTCTGAAGGAAGAAAATTATTTTTAGGAGGCATAGAGATCCCCTATCAAAAGGGATTAAAAGGACATTCCGATGGGGATGTTCTCATTCATGCAATCATGGATGCTCTACTAGGAGCTATAGGTCTTCCTGATATTGGTTTTTTCTTTCCTAATAATGAAACATACAAAGACATAGAAAGTATACTTCTTTTGAAAGAAGTTTTAAAAATGGTTGAAGAGAGAGGATTCAAAATAGAAAATATTGATGTAGTAGTTATTGCGGAAGAACCTAAAATTCTTCCTTATAGAGAGAAGATTATTTCAAATTTGGCTTTTCATCTTTCTATCTATAAGGAAAACATAAATATAAAGGCAACTTCTAATGAAGGAATTGGTTTTATAGGAAAAAAAGAAGGTATAGCAGTTTTGGCGGTAGCTTTATTATCAAAGGAGAAAAAATATGCAGGATAAAATTTACGGAAGAAATACTGTTCTTGAAGCATTAAGGGGAAACATAAGTATTAACAAAATTTTTATTTACAAAAACATTCATAAAGATAAAAAAATTTTTGATATTTTAAATTTAGCAAGAGAAAAAGGAATTCCTGTTCAATATGTAGAAAAGGAATGGCTCAATCGAGAGAGCAATGGTAAATCTCAGGGAATTTTAGCTTATATTTCTCCAATAAAATATTATACCTGGGATGATATTTTAAAATCTTTAAACCTTTCAAAAGATTTCATTGTAGTTTTAGATCATGTTCAAGATCCTCAAAATTTAGGTTCAGCTATAAGAACATCAGAGTTTGGAGGGGCAAAAGCTCTTGTTATACCAAAAACAAGATCTGCTCAAATCTCTTCTGTAGTTTTTAAAGCATCCTCTGGAGCCTTAAGCTATTTACCTATAGTAAGGGTTTCTAATATCTCTCAGTTTCTTAAAAACTTAAAAGAACAAGGATGGTTTGTTGTCGGTGCTGATTTAGATACTGACTTGTTATATAATGAAATAAAATATAAATTTCCTTTGGCTCTAGTTATTGGAAGCGAAGGAGAGGGATTACATAGAGTAGTGAAACGAGAGTGTGATATATTAGTTAAGATTCCCAAATTTGGAAAAATAGATTCTCTTAATTTGTCTGTTGCTTTAGGGATATTAATTTATAAGATAAGGGAAAATCTATGAGAGAAATATTAGAAGATTTTCTATTCTATTTAAAATATGAGAGAAGTTTATCTTTAAACTCATTTATATCTTATAAAAAGGACATTTCTGACTTTATTGAATTTCTTGAAAGAAACAATATTAAGCTTGAAGACTTTAATAGAAAAATATGGCAAGATTATTTAGAAAATTTATATTCTAAATATAATCCAAAATCCATTTCTCGAAAAATCTCTGCAATTAGAACCTTTTTTAAATTTTTAACACGAGAAGAATACATAAAAAAGAATTATGCAAATCTTATTACTTTACCAAGAATACCTCAGTATCTACCTTCTTTCTTAGAAGAAAATGAAGTTTTGAATTTTTTAAGTCTTCCTGATCCTACAACGCCGTTAGGTAGAAGAAACCAGGCAATATTGGAAGTGTTATATGCAGGAGGTTTTAGAGTATCAGAACTTGTGAATCTAAATTTAGAAGATATAGATTTAAAAAAAGGCCTAATTAAGTGTTTAGGAAAAGGAGATAAAGAAAGGATTGTTCCCATTGGTGACTATGCAAGGGAAAGCTTAGAGAAATATTTATGCATAAGGATGTATTTTAAACCTAAAGAAGATGAAAAAGCATTGTTTTTAAATAAATTAGGTAAAAGAATAAGTAGGCAAGGAGTATGGTTAATCATTAAAAAATATGAAAAAATTTTAAATCTTCCTAAAAAAGTTTCTCCTCATACTTTTAGACATAGTTTTGCAACTCATCTTCTGTCTAATGGAGCGGATATAAGAATTGTTCAAGAACTTTTAGGTCATTCCAATATCTCTACCACACAAATTTATACTCACATAACATCAAATAGATTGCATGAAGTTTATAAAAAATTTCATCCATTATCCAGGAGAACGAAATGAAAAGGGTTATTCTAATAATATTAGATGGGGTAGGAATAGGAGAACTTCCTGATGCTTACAAGTATAATGATCAAGGAAGTAATACATTGGCAAATATTGCAAGTGTAATAGGGGGATTAAGTCTTCCAAATTTAGAGAGACTTGGTCTTTCAAATATCCATCCTATTCTTGGAATTAAGCCTCAAGAAAAGCCTCTTTCTTATTTTGGAAAGATGGCAGAAAAGTCTCCAGGGAAGGATACCACTACAGGTCACTGGGAAATTGCAGGTTTAATTCTAGATAAACCTTTTCCCACATATCCTAATGGTTTTCCAAAGGAAATTATAGAGAAATTTGAAAGAGAAATTGGAAGAAAAATTTTAGGAAATTATAAGGCTTCAGGAACCGAAATTATAGAAAGCTTAGGTGAAGAGCATATGAAAACTGGCTACCCAATAGTTTATACTTCTGCAGATAGCGTTTTTCAAATAGCAGCTCATGAAGATATTATTCCTATTGAAGAACTTTACAGAATGTGTGAAATTGCAAGGAATATATTACAAGGAGAACATGGAGTAGCAAGAGTAATAGCGAGACCATTTTTAGGAAAAAAAGGAAATTTTTATAGAACTCCAAGAAGAAGAGACTTTTCTTTACCACCTCCCAGAAAAACATTATTGGACTACTTAAAGGAAAAGGGAAAAGATGTTATTGGAATTGGGAAGATTGAAGATATTTTCGCAGGAAGAGGACTTACGTTAAGTCTACATAGTGATAATAATAAGGAAGGAATGGAGAATATTATAAAAGCTATGAAGATTTTAAAAGAAGGAATGATATTTGCAAATCTTGTTGATTTTGATATGGTTTATGGTCATAGAAATAATATAGAGGGATTTGCTAAAGCACTGGAAGAATTTGATGG
This sequence comes from Dictyoglomus sp., assembly GCA_025060475.1. Lineage (NCBI taxonomy): Bacteria > Pseudomonadati > Dictyoglomota > Dictyoglomia > Dictyoglomales > Dictyoglomaceae > Dictyoglomus > Dictyoglomus sp. The sequence goes on from JANXBZ010000008.1 coordinate 58,256, forward strand.
ATTTCTTCCACAAATAATGTCATTATTAAAAGATGAAGACATGTTAATAATTACTGCAGATCATGGATGTGATCCAACTACGGAAAGTACTGACCATTCTCGGGAATATGTACCTTTGTTAATATATTCTCCAGGTTTTTTAAAATCGGGTTTCTTAGGGATACAGTCTTCTTTTTCAAATCTCGGAAAGACTATTGCGGATTATTTCAAAATAGAGGAAAATGAATTAGATGGAGAAAGTTTTCTAAAAGAGTTAATATGAGGGTAAGGTTATGAGAATGGTGGATATCATAATAAAAAAGAGAAATGGAGAAAAATTAAGTAGAGAAGAGATCGAATTTGTTGTTGATAAATATCTAAAAAATGAAATTCCAGACTATCAGATGTCTGCACTTCTTATGGCGATATATTTTAAGGGAATGGATGAAGAGGAAACATCGGTCCTTACAGAGATTATGGCAAATAGTGGTAAAATTATTGATCTAACAGAAATCCCTGGAATAAAAATAGATAAACATAGTACTGGAGGAGTTGGTGACAAAACGACTTTAGTATTTGCTCCTTTAATAGCCTCATATGGGTTTCCTATAGCAAAGATGTCAGGAAGGAGTCTAGGTCATACTGGAGGAACAATAGATAAATTGGAATCTATTCCTGGTTTTAGAACAAATTTAACTCTTAAAGAATTAATTAATCAGGTAAAGAAAATTGGAATATCTATTGTGGGACAGACAGAAAATTTGGTTCCTGCGGACAAAAAGATATATGCTTTAAGAGATGTAACTGGAACTGTAGATTCTATACCTTTAATTGCTAGTAGTATTATGAGTAAAAAAATTGCAGGAGGTTCTGATATTATAGTATTAGATGTAAAGGTTGGAAGGGGAGCTTTCATAGATTCTATTGATAAAGCAGAAGATTTAGCGTTATTAATGGTAAAAATTGGTAAAAGATTAAACAAGAAAATCTCTGCGGTAATATCTGATATGAATGAACCTTTAGGAAATGCTGTAGGAAATTCTTTGGAAGTAATAGAAGCTATAGAAACTTTAAAAGGAAAAGGACCTTCTGATTTAAAAGAGCTAGTTATTAATCTTGGAATTCAAGTAGTTTTATTATCAGGTAAAGAAAAAGATGAAGAAAAAATTAGAAGAGATTTAGAGAAATTACTGAATGAAGGTCTTGCCTTAAAAAAATTTAGAGAGTTAATAAGGGCTCAAGGAGGAAATGATGAAGTTATTGACAATTATAAATTGTTTCCCCAAGCAAAGATTCAAAAAGAGATTTTTTCTAGGGAAGAAGGGTATATAACTAAGATGGATGCATATCTCATTGCAAAGAGTGTTATCCTTTTAGGAGCAGGAAGAGATAAAAAAGAAGATATAGTTGATCTTTCTGTTGGAATAAAGTTACATAAAAAGCTAGGAGATAAAGTTTATAAGAATGAGCCTATTGTTACTTTCTTTGCCAATGATCCTTCGAAATTAGCTTTGGCACAGGAAGTTTTTAAAGAAGCATATGAGATTGGAGAAGAAAAAATTAATAAAAAACTAATTTTAAAGGTTATAAAATAGGAGGAAATTTATGATTTTTAGTATTGGCAGTTTTCAAGAGTTTATATGGAGATTAATGGCAATATTATTCGCAATTACAATTCATGAATTCTCTCATGGAAAGGTTGCGGAATGGGAGGGAGATCCGACTCCTCGTCTTTATGGTCGATTAACATTAAATCCTTTTGCTCATATTGATCTTATAGGATTTTTAATGTTGATTCTTTTTAGATTTGGATGGGCCAAACCTGTTCCTGTAAACTTTTATAATCTGCGAAGAGGGAAAAAAAGTGTAATATTGGTTTCTTTGGCAGGTCCATTATCAAATATAATCTCTGCTTTTTTGTTAAGTATTCTTTTGAGAATTGATTTAAATCTTCCTACGAACCTCATAAATTTTGTTATAGAGATGGCTATTTTAAATTTATATCTTGGAATTTTCAATCTCATTCCTATTCCTCCTCTAGATGGTTCTCATATTCTGGAATCTCTACTTCCTTATTCCTATAGACATTATTTTGACTTCTTAAGCACTTATGGCTTCTTTATCTTAATTATTTTGATTTCTACAGGAATTCTTTTAAAAATAATTTACCCTATTTTATATTTTTTTGTTTATCTTTTAGGGCTTTTTTAATATAATCTTATTGAAAAAAAAATCCCATCTTATATGGAGGAGATTTTAAATGAAAATAGGAAGAATTCTTTCAGGCATGAGACCAACAGGAAAACTACACTTAGGTCATAGATTAGGAGTTTTAGAAAATTGGGTAAAATTACAAGATTCCTATGAATGTTTTTTTGAAATAGCAGATTGGCATGCGCTTACTACTCATTATAGAGAAACAGATACTTTAAAAGATAATATATTCCAAATGGTTTGTGACTGGTTATCGGTGGGTATTGATCCAAATAAAAGTGTAATTTTTAGACAGTCAGACATTACGGAACATAGTGAGCTTTTTATCTTATTTTCCATGTTTGTTCCATTGCCTTGGCTTGAGAGAAATCCAACTTATAAGGAACAATTAAGAGAATTAGAGGGAAGAGATCTTTTTACGTATGGATTTCTAGGATATCCTGTTCTTCAGGCAGCAGATATTCTTATATATAGAGCGGATACTGTTCCCGTAGGTGAAGATCAACTGCCCCATTTGGAACTTACTAGAGAAATAGCTCGTAGATTTAACTATTTTTATAAACCTATATTTCCTGAACCTCAAGCAAAACTTTCAGATATACCAGCATTAATAGGAACTGATGGAAGGAGGATGCATAAAAGTTATGGTAATACAATACCTCTTGATGTTGACGAGGATGGGTTAAGAAATATTGTAAAAAATATGGTGACTGATCCTGCAAGGATAAGAAGAAGTGATCCAGGACATCCTGAAGTTTGTCCTGTATTTGCATATCATAAAATATTTAATATTGAAGAATGTGATTTTATATATAATGCATGTAGAACAGCAGAAATAGGTTGTGTAGATTGTAAAATGAAACTCTTTGTAAAATTGAATGAATTTTTAAGCCCTGCTCGAGAAAAAAGAAAATACTATGTAGAACATCCAAAAGAAGTGTGGGATATTGTTTACGAAGGTAATAAAAAAGCAAAGGAAGAAGCTCAAAAAACTATGGATTTAGTTAGAGAGGCAATGGGGATAAAGATTTGGAAATAGTGTATAATCCTTTCTATATATTAAAAGAGATTATTAGTGAAGAGATTAATCCAAAAGGCTTTCCATTGAAAAGAATTATTGAACAATATCAAAGTTTAGATAAAGAAAGATGGAAAGATTTAGATCTTACTACCTATTTTTTGGATGTAATTATAGAAGTTTTAGAGATTAAAATAAAAACTCTTTTCCCTCAAGAAAAAAAAGAGAGAGAAAAAACAGAAAAAAATATTTTAGTTAATGAAAGTAAATGGAAAAAAGTTAGAAAATATTTAGAAGAAAAAGAAGAGAAAGGAATAAGGGTTTTTTTTAGAGAGAAAAATAATGAGATTTTTTTAGATGAAAAGGAAAAAATAAATATAACACAAATTTATTTAATTTGGTTAAAATCTAAAGAAAATAAGATTAATACTATTGATTTTCCAAGAGAAATATATAAGATTGAAGATAAGATGGAAGATATATTAAAGAAAACTAAAAATAAAATTCCTTTTTCAGAAATTGTGAGAGGGTTATCCAAAATAGAAATAATATATTATTTTCTTGCTTTATGTGAATTAATAAAACAAGGAAAGATTAAAGTTTATCAGAAGGATTTTTATGATGAAATTATTCTAGAAAGGAATTTTGATTATGCGAGAGTATAAGAATTTCTTGAAAAAACAAATAGAAGGCTTACTCTTTATTTCTAATAAACCTATAAGTTCTTCTGAGTTAGCAAAATTTCTAAAAATAGACGAAAAAGAAATATTAGAAATATTGGAAGAATTAAAAGAAGATTATAAAGACAGGGGAATAAATTTATACAAAATAAATGGAAAATATGAATTTGGAACATCTCCTGATATTTCGAGTATTTTAGCGAAATTTCTAAAGGAAAAAAGAGAAAGACTAAGCAAACCTGCTCTTGAAACCTTAGCAATTATTGCATATCATCAACCTATAACAAAAGGGGAGATAGATATATTAAGGGGTACAAAAAGTGATGGAGTTATTTATAATTTATTAGAAAAAGGACTAATTAAAATTGTTGGAAAAAAAAATATTCCTGGGAAACCATTCCTTTATGCTGTTTCTGAGAAATTTTATAAATATTTTTTAATTGAAGAGGAAAAAAATTTAAAAGAAATTGAGGATTAAATGACAACTCTTGGAGAATTACTTAGAAAAGAGAGAGAATCTCAAGGCAAAGATTTAAGACAAATTGCCCTGGAGTTAAAAATCTCTTCTCGATATTTAGAAGCTTTAGAAAAGGATAAATTTGATGAGGTTAATCTTGCAGATATCTATAAAAAGGGAATAATCAAAAAGTATTCTAGGTATCTAAATATCGATGAAAAACTTGCTCTTGATTTGTATGAACAACAATACGAGAAACCTATTTTGGAAGAAAATAAAAAAGAAGAAAAAAAAGAACAAACTTTTATCTTTTTTATCTATATAATCGTAGGAATTATTATTCTTACCTCTATCTACATTGTTCATAGAAGTACTTCAAACCTAAAACTTTCTTCTACCCCTCATACATATACCTATCCTACCTTTACAGAAATTATAAAAGAAAGTCATACTCCAACTATAGTTTCTGAAATTTCTAAAGAAAAACAGAAATTAAGTCATAATATAAAACTCGTTGCTCATGATAGAACGTGGTTAAGAGTATTTTATGACAATAATATTGTCTTTGAAGGAATATTATTAAAGGGAGACGTGAAGATTTTTACCTATTCTTATCTTGATCTTCATATAGGAAATGCAGGAGGAATAGAAATCTTTTATGATGATAAAAGTTTGGGAATATTGGGCAAGAAAGGAGAGGTAATAATTAAAAGAGTACCATGAAGAAAGCACGAATTATATCTTTAGGATGTGCCAAAAATTTAGTAGATACTGAGATATTAATGGGAATGTTAAAAGAAAAGAATTACGATTTTACACCTTACGAGGAAGATGCAGATTTGATTCTTATAAATACCTGTGCTTTTATATCTCCAGCTTTAAAGGAAACAGAGGAAAACATTTTAGGACTTAAAAAATATAAGACATTAGGGAAAAAAATAATAGTATGTGGATGTTATGTAGAAAGATTTAAAGATAAATTAAAGGAAAAATTTCCCTTTGTAGATCTTTTTATTGGGCCTGGAGAATATCAAAATTTTTCCCTTTATCTTGAAAATTCAGATTCTCAAAATATATTTTCAAGTTTTGCCTCGAATTTTCTGTATACTGCTGATTATAAAAGATTTCACATAACTCCTAGACATTGGACCTATGTAAAAATTTCTGAGGGATGTAATAATCTTTGTAATTATTGTACAATCCCTTATATTCGAGGTCCCTTAAGAAGCAGACCCATTGAAGATATAAAAAAAGAGGTAAAAGTTTTAATAAATAATGGAGTAAGAGAAATAAATTTAATTGCTCAGGATACTACAAGATATGGAGAAGATATCTATGGGAGACCATTCCTTTTGAATCTCTTGAAAACCTTGGATGATATTCCTGGAGATTTTATGATTCGAATTCTTTATTCTTATCCATCAAGATTAAACAAGGAGATATTAGATTTTATAAAAAATTCTGAAAAGATTGTTCCATATTTTGATATTCCATTACAACATGTTAATAATCAAATTTTAAGATCTATGGGAAGAAATTATACTAAAGAACAAATTATAAATTTATGGGAACAAATTAGAAAAACTTTTAAAGAAAGTGTACTGAGAACAACCTTTATTATTGGATTTCCAGGTGAAGGAGAAGAAGAATTTATGGAATTACTAGATTTTATTGAAAATTATCCCTTTGAAAGGGTAGGAGTTTTTTCTTTTTATCCAGAAAAGGGAACAAAAGCATATAACATGCCAAATCAAGTGGATGAGAAAATTAAAAAGGAAAGAATAGATATTCTAATGAAAAAGCAACAAAGAATATCAAAAAAGTTAAATGAAAATTTAATAGGGAAAATTTTTGATGTTTATATAGAGAGAAAAATGAATAATTATTATTTAGGACGAAGTTTTAGAGAAGCTCCTGAAGTTGATCCTTGGATTATCATTAAGGATCCTTATGTATTTAATATTGGGGAAAAAATTAAAATTGAAATAATAAAGGCAGGTATTTATGATTTATGGGGAAGAAGGGTCTAATTCCAAACTATTTAACTATTTTAAGGATTTTTCTAACTATTCCTGTAATAATTTTGTCGCTTTTTGATTCTTTTTATATCTTTACTGGTATTTTATTTTTTATTGCCATCTTTACAGATTATTTAGATGGAAAATTTGCAAGAAAGTATAATCAGGTTTCTAATCTAGGAAAATTTTTGGATCCTCTTGCAGATAAAATACTAGTATTAAGTATATTAATTGTCCTTGTAGAAAAGAAGGAAATTCCCTTTTTTATTCCTATAATTATACTTATTAGAGAGTTTGCTATAACTGGCTTAAGAAGTATATTAGCACAGAAGGGAATTGTCTTATCTGCATTAAAAGAAGGAAAGATTAAAACCTTTCTTCAAGATATGAGTATACTATTTTATATTTTTAAATTTCCTGGAAAGGAGTTATTATTATTTTCTGCTATATTTTTTACTATATATTCAGGCATCATTTATTTCCTGAAATATTGGAAAATATTATCTGAAAGCGAAATATGAAAAGACTATTTATTGCTATAGATTTACCTTTAGAAATAAAGAAAGAATTATATAAGATAGAAGAAGACCTAATGAAATATATACCAAGGGGCGTTAAATGGGTAGAAATGGAGAATTTCCATTTTACCATCCGTTTTTTAGGTGAAACTGAAGAGAATGAAATTCCTAATATAATAAAAATTATGGATGAGGTGGCTAAAGAATCAGATTCATTTTATATTTCTTTAAAGGAAATAGGAGCATTCCCAAACTTTAAAAATCCAAGAGTTATATGGATAGGAATAGAAAAGGGATACAAAGAGATGAAAGATCTATTTAATAAACTTGAAACTAGAATCTCAAAGTTAAAATTTAAAAAAGAAGACAAGGATTTTTCTCCCCATTTAACTCTAGGAAGAATCAAGGAAAAAATAAGATGGGATGAAAAATGGAAGATTAATATTCCATATTTAGAATTTTTTGTTGAAGAAATAGCTTTATTTGAAAGTCAACTTACCTCTCAGGGACCCATATATATTACTCTTTATAAATGTAAATTGGTAAAAAATCAAAAAAAATCTTAAAAAAACTAAAAATAAAAAGAATAAGTTCAATATATTCAAAATTTTCTCATTTTATACCTATTAATTTTAATTTTTTCCTAAATATCTCTTGATAAATCTAAAAGTTAGTGATAAAATCTTCTCCGTAAAAATTTTTGAAAGGGGGCGAGACCAAAGTGAAAATAACTGGAAAATCTCTGGGGAGACATATCCTTGCAGAGATGTATAATTGCAGGAAGGATTTATTGAATGACTTAACAAAAATAAAAGAGATAATGACAAAAGCTGCCATTTTGGCAGGAGCAGAGGTTGTAGAGGTAGTTTTTCACCAGTTTAATCCTTATGGAATAAGTGGTGTTGTAGTGATTTCTGAATCTCATCTTGCGATACATACATGGCCAGAATATGGTTTTGTAGCAGCGGATCTTTTTACTTGTGGGGATCATGTAGATCCTTGGAAGGCTTTTGAATATTTGAACAAGGAATTACAAGCAGAACAAGTAATAACTTTTGAGGCGAAAAGAGGGATCTTACCATTAGATGCGAATGAATTTTCATATAAATATGATAAAGAAAAGGTAGGTTGACTGGCTTTTAAAACTAAAAATAGGTGGGTAAAAGATGAATTCATATTGGTTAATTGAGAAAAATCATCCCAGTGAAATTCACTGGCATGGTATAGATAAGTTCATTTTTGCGACAGAGACTCCTTTTCAAAGGGTAGAGATTGTTGAAAGTCCCTTTTATGGAAGATGTCTTGTTTTAGATGGTAGAATTCAGTCTAGTGAAAAAGATGAATTTATATATCATGAAGCTTTAGTTCATCCTGCTTTAATATTACATCCATCTCCCCAGAGAGTTTTAGTTTTAGGTGGAGGAGAAGGTGCAACATTAAGAGAAGTTTTAAAGTATAAAGAGGTTAATGAAGTTATTATGGTAGATATTGATGAAAAAGTTGTAAAAATATCTCAAGAATTTTTGCCTCAATGGCATAAGGGAGCTTTTGAGGATAGAAGAGTAAGCTTATTGTTTAAAGATGCAAGGGAGTATTTAGAAAAGACAGATGAAAAATTTGATGTGGTTATTAGCGATCTTTCAGAACCAATGAAAGGAAGTCCTGCAGTGAAACTTTTTACCTATGAGTTCTTTAATATTGTAAAAGTTCATTTAAATCCTGAAGGTATATTTATAATACAAGCAGGAACATCTCATCATTTGAAATTTAATTTTCATTCAGTGATTCATTCTACTCTTAGAAAAGTCTTTACTAAGGTTTTTTCTTATCAAGCTTATGTTCCTGTTTATGACTTCATCTGGAGTTTTATCTTTAGTAGTGATAAAATAAATCCTAAGGAAATTTCAGAAAATGAAATTAATGAAAGATTGAAAGAAAGAAAAATTGAGGATCTAAGATTTTATGATGGTGAAACTCATAAGATGATGTTTTCTCTTCCAAAGCATATAAGAAAAGCTTTGGAGGAAGAAAAAAATGTTGCTTATGATGCAAATCCTCTTTATGCAGTAGAAGAATAAAAATTTATTTTAGGAGGTTTTAATGCATTGCTGTGAAGATTGTCCCTATTATAAAGAATGTTTAAGCCACAAGATAGGTTGTTGTAGCCGTTGTCCCCACTTTAATGATTGTTATGATACAAAGGAAAATTATAATTCAGAATCTTAGGAGTGAAAAATGAATAAGAAAAAACAGGAAAAAGTTATAAAGATTGTGGCTATAATTATATCAATATTTTTCCTACTTAGTATTTTTATAGTTTGGGGAATGTATATATTTAGCAGATGAAAACTTCTCTTTCCTTCATTGGTTTTATGGGTAGTGGAAAGACAAATGTAGGAAGGAAAGTTTCTTTTTTTTTGAAAATTCCCTTTTTAGATTTAGATGAATATATTGAAAAAAAACTAGAAACTTCTATTTATAAGATATTTGAAGAAAAGGGAGAAGAATATTTTAGAAGTTTAGAAACAATTGCCTTGAAAGAGATTTTTTCTCTCTTTCCCGAAGTAGTCCTCTCTACAGGAGGGGGGATAGTTCTTAAAGAGGAAAATAGAAAAATATTAAAAGAAAGAAGTAAAGTTATATATTTAAAAGGTAGTTTTGAAAATCTTATGAGAAATTTAGAAAAAGAAGAAGAATCCAGAAAGAGACCTCTTTTAAAAAAGAGTAGAGAAGAATTATTAAATATTTGGAAGTCAAGACTTCCTTTATATGAAGAATGTGCAGATATTATTTTGAGTGTAGATAATAAAAATATAGATGAAATTACTCATGAAGTTATTGAGAGATTAAAAAATGATAAAAGTATTAGTCTTAAATGGTCCTAATTTGAATTTGTTAGGTATAAGAGAACCAAGAATATATGGAAATATTGATTTCCAAAGTCTTAATAATTTAATATTAGAAAAGGCAAGAGAAAAAAATATTGAAGTAGAAATAAAACAGTCTAATTTTGAAGGACAACTTATAGACTGGATTCAAGAATACAGGGAATGGGCAGATGCTATAATAATAAATCCTGGAGCTTTAACTCATTATAGTTATTCATTGAGGGATGCTTTATTAGATTTTGGAAAACCTGTTATAGAAGTTCATATAAGTAATATTTACAAAAGAGAAGAATTTCGACGTCATTCAGTTATTGCGGACGTATCTTTGGGACAAATTTCAGGTTTTGGAATTTATAGTTATATCTTAGCTTTAGAGGCTATTTCCCTACATTTTTCTGCATAGAGGTTTTATGATATAATATTACAAGATTGTCGGGGCGTAGCGCAGGGGTTAGCGCGTCCGTTTGGGGTGCGGAAGGTCGCTGGTTCGAGTCCAGTCGCCCCGACCATTTGATTTTTCGGGGCGTAGCGCAGGGGCTAGCGCGCCTGCTTCGGGAGTAGGAGGTCGCTGGTTCAAATCCAGTCGCCCCGACCAGAATCTGAAAATGCAGAAATATATTCATGTTTATGTTTACGGTATAGTTCAAGGAGTAGGATATAGATATTTTGCCTATAAATGGGCAAAGAGATTAGGTATTAATGGAAAAGTAAAAAATTTGCCTGATGGAAGAGTAGAAGTGGAAGGTGAGGGAGAAGAAGAGAATTTAAAGTTATTTTTAGATAAACTATCAGAAGGTCCTTTTGGGGCAGTAGTAGAAAAAATAGATGTACAATGGAAAGACTATCAAGGATTGTTTGAAGATTTTTATATATTTTAAAGGTGAGGGCTTATGGACTATAAATGGTATGTCGACCAAATCTCAGAAGATCAGTTTCATTGTTATGAAATATTAGAAGTTTTAGTGGATATTAAAACTCCCTGGCAGAAGATTCAAATTATAAGAAATAAGACTCTTGGAAAATGTTTGATAATTGATGGAAAAATTCAATCTACAGAAGCAGACGAATATATCTATCATGAATCTTTAATTCATCCACCTTTAATATTACATCCCGATCCTCGTGATATACTCGTTGTAGGGGTTGGAGAAGGTGCAACTTTAAGGGAGCTTCTTAAATATCCAGAAGTTAATATTACTGCTGTTGAAATAGATCCTGAAGTTATAAATTTTGCAGAACAATACCTAGAAGAGTGGCATCAAGGGGCTTTTAAAAATCCAAGGGTGAAATTAATTTATGATGATGGATGGAATTATTTGAAAAATACAAGTAATTCTTTTGATGTTATTGTATTAGATCTTCCAGAACCTTATCCAAATACTCCAGCATATAGACTATATACTCCTGAATTTTACAAAATGGTTTGGGAAAAACTTAATCCTTATGGGATCATGGTAACTCAAGGAGAGACCACTCAATGGGGTCAGCAATATAAACATTTTTGGATTAAAGAAAACCTAAAAAAAGTATTTGGTGAAAATGTTTATTCATATCAAGCCTATATTCCTTCCTTTGATAGTAGTTGGGGATTTTTGATTGCTGGCAAAGATAAAATTGATCCTTTTAAAGATAAAAAAGAGATTGATGATTTAATAAATAAAAGAATAAAAGAGCCTTTAAGATTTTATGATGGAATAACTCATTTATCCTTATTCTATCTTCCAAAATATCTTAGGGATTAATTTGGAAAAAGAACTTTTTGATAATTGGGAGCATAAGAAAAAAAGACAAGAATTAATAGATATTTTAAGAGAAGAAGGTATAACTTCACAATCTGTACTTAGAGTCTTAGGTAAAATTCCAAGACATTTATTTATTCCTAAAGAATTAGAAGAGGTAGCCTATGAAAATCAAGCTCTGCCTATAGGAGAGTTTCAAACAATATCTCAGCCTTTCATTGTTGCATTAATGACTCAAGCTTTAGAGCTCTCAGGAAAGGAGAAAGTGTTGGAGATTGGAACTGGATCTGGATATCAAACTGCAATTTTAGCGGAATTATCTAAAGAAGTTTTTACTATTGAAAGAATAGAATCTCTATTGGAAAAGGCAAAAAAAATCTTAGAGTTTTTAGGATATGGAAATATTAATTTCAAACTTGGTGATGGAACTGAAGGATGGGAAGAATTTGCTCCTTATGATAGAATTATCGTTACTGCTTCTGCTCCTGAAATTCCTTTTCCTTTATGGGAACAATTGAAGGAAAATGGTATAATAGTAATCCCCATAGGAAGTAGAGAATATCAAAATCTTTATAAAATAATTAAAAGAAAAGATAAAAAAATAGTAGAAAACTTAGGAGGTGTAGTTTTTGTTCCTTTAATCGGAAAATACGGATGGAAAGAATAATGGATCTTAAAGTCTTGGAAGAAGAAGTAAGAAAGTGTAAAAAATGTAGTTTATGGAATAAAAGAACAAACATTGTTTTTGGGGAAGGAAATCCTCAATCTAAGATTATGTTTATTGGAGAGGCTCCAGGATATCATGAGGATCAGCAAGGAAGACCATTTGTAGGAGCTGCAGGGAAACTTCTTACCGAATTAATTGAATCCCTTCAGTTAAAAAGAGAAGATGTCTATATTGCAAATGTTCTAAAATGTAGACCACCTAATAACAGAGACCCAAATTCTGATGAAATTCAAGCATGTTATCCATGGTTAGAAGAACAGATCAAGATTATAAATCCTAAAATTATTTGTACTCTTGGAAGATATTCTGCTTATGTTTTATTAAAATTTCCCATTAATATGTCTTCCTATCATGGTAAATTCTATGAAATTGAGAAGAGAATTATATTTTTAACTTATCATCCTGCAGCTGCTCTTTATCATGGTAAAATTTTAGAGGAGATAAAGAAAGATTTTTTAGAACTGAAAAAAATTATTTCAGAAATAAAAGAAAAAGAGGAAATTAAAGAGCAATTATCTTTTTGGTAAATTAATAAAAAGGAGAGGAAAGATGGAAAAAGAACAAATTTTAAAAGGGCTGGATGGTTTTGCAAAGTTGGCAAAGCAGGATATTTTAGCGAGTAGTGCTTTACCCAATAAAGATTTTTGGGAAAAAAATGCTCAGGCAAGATACGAAAAATACAAGGAATTATATAAATTAATTGAAGAAATTGGTCTAGATGAGACTTTAAAAATTGCTATAAAAGAATATAAAAATTTAGAAACTAGTGAGGATGCTATCTCTCGAGGTAAGAAGAGAGCTTTAGAAAGCTTTTTTATTCTTATTGGTATTGATCCTACTCAAATTTAAGATATGAATTTTGTTCATCTACATGTACACACAGAATATAGTCTTCTTGATGGTGCATGTAGAATCCCAGATTTAATTCAAAAAGTTAAAGAACTAGGGATGTCTGCTGTAGCTATAACAGATCATGGAGTGATGTATGGGGTTATTGATTTTTATAAAACTGCAAAAGAAAGTGGAATAAAGCCTATTATTGGATGTGAGGTATATTTAACTCCTAACTCTCGTTTTGAAAAAAAAGGACAGAAAGATCCATTATTTCATTTAATTCTTTTAGTGAAAGATAAAGAGGGATATAAAAATCTAATAAAATTACTTACATTATCCTATCTAGAAGGCTTCTATTATAAACCCCGAATTGATAAAGAACTTCTTAGAAGTTATAGTAAAGGATTAATAGCCCTTTCAAGTTGTCTTGCAGGAGAAATTCCAACATATATTCTTCAAGGAAATATAGATAAAGCAAGAAATGCCATATTTGAATATCTAGATATTTTTGGAAATGATTTCTATCTAGAAATACAAGATAATGGACTTCCAGAACAAAAAATTGTTAATAATATATTAATTTCTCTATCTAAAGAATTAGACGTGCCTCTTGTTGCAACAAATGATGTTCATTATCTCAATAAAGAAGATTCTGAACTTCATGATATTCTTCTTTGTATTCAGACAGGTTCGAAGTTGAAGGATAAAAATAGATTAAGATTTGAAACTGACGAGTTTTATTTAAAATCTCAAGAAGAAATGGAAAAAAGTTTTGCTAATATTCCATCTTCCTTAGAGAATACCTACAAAATTGCTGAAAAATGTAACTTAGAGATCAATCTTAACAATATAATTCTTCCAACTTTTGAGGTTCCAGAAGGAGAAACGCTAGAATCCTATTTTGAAAAACTATGCTGGGAAAATGCAGAGAAGAGAATAAAAAATATAACGCCTGAAATAAAAGAAAGGTTAAATTATGAAATATCTGTTATTAAACAAATGGGTTTTGCTGGATATTTTCTAATCGTTTCAGATTTTGTTAATTACGCAAAGAGTAAGGGAATACCTGTGGGTCCTGGTAGAGGTTCAGCTGCAGGGTCTCTTGTTGCATATGTCTTAGGTATAACAAATTTAGAACCGACAAGATGGGGATTAATATTTGAAAGATTTTTAAATCCAGAAAGGATTACTATGCCTGATATTGATATAGATTTTTGCTTTGAGAGAAGAGAAGAAGTAATAAATTATGTGAGGGAAAAATATGGAAAGGATCATGTAGCTCAAATCATTACCTTTGGAACTATGGCAGCACGAGCAGCAATAAGAGATGTGGGAAGAGTTTTGGATGTACCTTATGCTGAAGTAGATAGATTAGCAAAAATGATACCTCCAAATACTTCTATAGAATCTGCAATTTCTTCATCTTCTGAGCTTCAAAATCTTATTAAACACAATCCTACATATGAGAAAATAATATCTATCGCAAAGAAACTAGAAGGATATGCTCGACATGCTTCAATACATGCTGCAGGTATTGTAATTTCTAAAGAGCCAATAACAGAATATGTGCCATTACAAACTATGGATGGAGGAAACGAAATTGTAACCCAATTTCCTATGACAAATTTAGAAGAACTAGGACTCTTAAAAATGGACTTTTTAGGGTTGAGAACATTAACAGTTATAAATGATACATTAAAAGATATTAAAAACCGATATGGAATTGAATTAGATTTAAATAACATATCTTTAGATGATAAAAAAGTTTACGAATTACTTCAAGAGGGAGAAACTATAGGAGTCTTTCAATTAGAAAGTAAAGGAATGAGAAATTTATTAAAAGAAGTAAAGCCTGAAAAATTTGAGGATTTAATTGCAGTGTTAGCATTATATCGTCCTGGTCCTTTAGGAAGGTTAGAAAGTTATATAAAGAGAAAAAAGGGAGAAGAAGAAATAAAATATCTTCATCCTGCCTTGGAACCCATTTTATCTGAAACTTATGGGGTAATAATATATCAGGAACAAGTTATGGAAATTGCTCATAGACTAGCAGGCTTTTCTTTGGGACAAGCAGACTTATTAAGAAGAGCAATGGGAAAAAAGATGCCAGAAGTTATGGAACAACAAAGAGAAATATTTATAAATGGTGCAAAAGAAAGAGGAATTTCTGAAGAAATAGCAAAAGAAATATTCGAAGATATGGCAAGATTTGCAGAATATGGTTTTAATAAATCTCACAGTGCTGCTTATGCTCTGATATCTTTTCAGACCGCATATCTTAAAGCATATTATCCAAGAGAATACATGGCTTCATTAATGACTAGTGTAATGGGTAATAATGATAAACTTGCAAAGTACTTAGCTGAGGCCAAAAGAATGGGTATAAAAATACTTCCTCCAGATATAAATGAAAGTATGGTAGGATTTACTGTAACCTCTGAAGGAATAAGGTTTGGTTTATCAGGAATAAAAAATGTAGGTGATAATGTAGCAAAGGCTATAGTGGAAGAAAGAGAAAAAAATGGAAAGTTTAAATCAATTTTAGATTTTGCTCAGAGATTAAATACAAGAGTTATAAATAAAAGAGCTTTAGAGAGTTTAATAAAGGCAGGTGCTTTTGATAACTTTAAATATACTCGTAGAACATTTCTTACTAATATAGAAAAAATTTTAGATTTATCCCAGAATTCAAAGAAAAAAGAGATTATTCAAGCATCTTTATGGGAGTTTTCTCCTGAATCTCCTGAGATTTCTTTTGAAAATTTTCCAGAATTTAGCTTGGAAGAACTTCTTTCTATGGAAAAGGAAGTTCTAGGATTTTATGTATCTTATGATCCTCTCTTAGAACTGCAGAAATTCTCAAATAAGCTCTTTGATATAAATATTGAAGATTTATTTGAAATGGAAAGTGGAAGATATGTTGTAATTTCTGGAATATTAAAAAACTTAAGAGAAACTCTTGATAGAAAAAATCAAAAAATGCTTTTTGCTACTTTAGAAGATCTTACTGGAGAAGTAGATTTAACAATTTTTTCTTCGGTTTATAATATTCACAAGAATCTTTTAATAGAAGGTAAAAAAGTTATAATTGCTGGAAAACTAGAAAATTCTAAAGAAGAGGAAGAAAGAATTAAAATAATTGTCGATGATATTGAGGATTTAGAGGGAGAAGCTCTTGTTATAAAATTAAACTCTTCGATAGATTATAAATTTATTTTCGATTTGAAAGAGTTTTTAAAGAAAAAGAAGGGATTAAACCCTGTCTTTATACAATTAAAAGGAGAAAAAGTTTTAACTTCTTTCGAATTTTGGGTAAAAATTAATGATGAATTCTTGAGATCTTTAGAGAAATTTTTAGGAGATAGCCATTCCTATGACATTGTACGGTTAAATTTTTAAAAATTTATGTTAAAATTATAAAAACTTTTTTAGGGGAGAATAATTATGTTTATGGATTGGTTAAGTAAAAAGAAAGAGGATTCTATAGATACAAAAAAATCTATTTTTAGTGATATTCCTGATGGACTCTGGGTAAAGTGTCCCCAATGTAATCAAATTATTTATTCTAAGGATTGGCTTGAGAATTATAAGGTTTGTATAAAATGTGGATTTCATTCTCAACTTACAGCCCAAGAAAGAATTGCTTTATTGACTGATGAAGGAACCTTTAAAGAAACTGATGAACATATTGTTTCTTTTGATGTATTAAATTTTCATGATACAAAACCTTATACCCAAAGATTAATGGAAGCACAATTAGAAACAGGTTTGAAAGAAGCAGTAGTTACAGGACTTGCATCTATAGAGGGAATATCAGTTAACTTAATAGTTATGGATTTTAGGTTTATAGGTGGAAGCATGGGATCTGTGGTAGGAGAAAAAGTAACACGAGCTATTGAAAGATCAATAAACATGAGAATACCCTTAATAAGCGTTATTGCCTCAGGAGGAGCAAGAATGCAGGAAGGCTTAATTTCTCTATTCCAAATGGCAAAGACAAGTTCTGCTGTAGCAAGATTAGACAAAGAAAAAATTCTTTATATATGTATATTGACTCATCCCTCTACTGCTGGTGTTTTAGCAAGTTTTGGATCGCTTGGTGATGTAATAATTGCAGAGCCAGGAGCTTTAATTGGTTTTGCAGGACCTAGAGTTATAGAACAGACAATAAAACAAAAACTGCCTGCAGGATTTCAGCGGTCAGAATTTGTTTTGCAACATGGAATGATTGATATGGTTGTAGAAAGAAAAAAATTAAAATCTACAATTGCTTTATTATTAAGACTTCTTTGGAGGAAGAAATGAGAAGAGATCTTTCTCCTTGGGAAAGGATTTTATTAGCAAGACATCCTAAAAGACCAACCTTTCTTTCTTATCTTCCAGAATTATTTGATGATTTTGTAGAATTTCATGGAGATAGATATTTTGGCGACGATCCAGCAATTATAACAGGATTTGGTTTTTTTGAAGGCGAGAGCGTAGCAATTATTGGGCAAGAGAAAGGACGTGATGTTCAAGAGAAAATAAAAAGAAATTTTGGAATGCCACATCCTGAAGGTTATAGAAAAGCTTTAAGAATTATGAAACTTGCAGAAAAGTTTAATATACCTATATTTAGTTTCATAGATACTCCTGGAGCTTATCCAGGAATAGGTGCAGAAGAAAGAGGACAAGCAATGGCTATTGCGGTAAATTTAAAAGAGATGTCTCTTTTGAAAGTTCCTATTATAGTAATAGTTCTAAGCGAAGGGGGAAGTGGTGGAGCTTTAGGAGTTGGAGTTGGAGATTATATATTAATGCTTGAAAATGCTTATTATTCGGTTATCTCTCCTGAGGGTTGTGCATCTATATTATTTAGAGACTCCAGTAAAGCTCCCGAAGCTGCTTCTGCTTTAAAAATAACAGCAGAAGATTTGTTCAAATTGGGACTTATTGATGAAATAATTCCAGAACCTGAAGAAGGGGCTCATACTAATCTTTCTGAAACCTCCGAAAACATAAAAAAGGCTCTAAAAAAAATTTATAAAAGTTTAAAAAATAAACCTGTAGAGATTTTGTTGAGAGAAAGATATGAGAAATTGAGAAACTATGGAAAGTTTTTGGAGGAAATTAAAAAATGAAAAGGATAGCTGTATTGACTAGTGGCGGAGATGCTCCTGGAATGAATTCTGCAATAAGATCTATTGTAAGATATGGTTTAAGTCAAGGATTAGAAGTAATTGGCATTGAAAGAGGATATCAAGGATTAATAGAGGGAGAATTTATAAAACTAAAAAGAGAAGATGTAAGTGAGATTATTCAGAGAGGTGGGACAATTCTTAAAACAGCAAGATCTGAGGACTTCTACAAGGAAGAAGGCCAGAAAAAAGCCCTAGAAAATTTAGAAAAAGAAAGAATTGAAGGTTTGATCGTAATAGGAGGAGAAGGATCGTTAAGAGGAGCCTTTTCTTTATATAAATTGGGCTTTCCTGTTGTAGGAATCCCAGGAAGTATTGATAATGATATTTGGGGTACAGATTATTCAATTGGTTTTGACACTGCATGTAATAATGTAATTGATGCTATTAATAAAATAAGAGATACTGCAGCTGCTCATGAAAGAACCTTTGTTATTGAGGTTATGGGAAGAGAATGTGGTTATATTGCTTTTACCTCGGGAGTAGTTAGTGGTGCAGATGTTATTCTTATTCCTGAGGTTCCTATAGATTTTCCGTATATAATAGAAAAATTGAAGGAAAGACAAAGAAAGATGAAGAAACATAATATAATTGTAGTTGCAGAAGGAGTAGGAAGTGCTTACTTTATAGGTAAACAGATAGAAGATAGATTAGGCATTTCAACGAGAATAGTAATTTTAGGCCATATTCAAAGAGGGGGATCTCCCTCGGTTTTAGACAGAACCTTGGGTACTTTTATGGGAATACAAGCAGTAAGAAGTTTATTAAATAAATCCTACGGAATAATGATAGGATGGCAGAATAATAAGCCTTTTAGTGTAAGTTTAGAGGAGGTTGTAAAAAATAAAAAAAGAGTTGATCCCAAATTATATTATGAAGTGGAAAATATTCTTTAAAAAATTGGTGCCGAAGGCCGGAGTCGAACCGGCACGGATGTCGCCCATCCACCAGATTTTGAGTCTGGCGCGTCTGCCAATTCCGCCACTTCGGCAACCTAATCTTAAATATAGATTTATCTTTTTTATCTGTCAAGATTATTATAAAGAAAGGAGAAGGAAATAATGAAGAGACTTTGTTGTCCTTGGAGAATCAAATATATCACATCTCCAAAGACTAATAAATGTGTATTCTGTGAAAATATAAAAGAAAATACTGATGAGAAAAATTTAATTCTTTTAAGAGGTAAATATTGCTTTATTATGCTTAACTTATATCCATATAATAATGGACATCTTATGATAATTCCTTATGCTCATAAAGCTAATTTAACTCAACTCTCTCAAGAGGAATATGATGAAATGATGTTTTTAGCACAGGTTAGTATAGAAGCTTTACAAAGAGTAATGAATCCCCATGGATTTAATTTGGGAATGAATATAGGAAATTCTGCAGGTGCAGGTATCGCAGATCATGTGCACCTTCACGTTGTTCCTCGATGGGAGGGTGACTCAAATTTTATGTTAGTTATAGGAGATACAAAGGTAATACCAGAAGATCTTCCCTCAACTTATAAGAAACTCTATCCAGTTGTTCGAGAAATTTATGAGGAAAAAAAGAAGTCTTAAAAGATTTTTTAAGCTACTTTATTTAAAGATTATTCGAGTAAATGACTCTCCTGAAAGAATTGCAAAAAGTTTTGCTTTAGGTGTTTTTATAGGAATTTTTCCCACTTTTGGGATTGGTGGAGTTTTGGCGTTAGTTTTAGCAAAAATATTTAAATTAAATTATGCTGCTTCAATATTAGGAACTTTTATAATGAATTATTTTACCTCTCCTTTTTTTTGGTCTCTTAGTTATTTTTTAGGGAATTTAATTCTCGAGGGAAAAATAAACTTTAGATTTTTGGAAGAAAAAGAGGTTAAATATTTTGCACTAAATTACATTGTAGGAAATATAGTTATAGCAGTTATTTTTTCTATTATAAGTTATTTTATTATAAAAGAAGTTATAATAAGTTATAAAACAAAGAAAAAGAGGAGAGGAGAAGAACCTCTCCTCAGAGATAAATTTATTTATTAAAGAAAGTTTTTAAATTTTCATATAATGCTGGATCCACATTCTTTGTTTTTCCTTCTATTAAAGTTATATCTACAGGTACTAACTCGTTGCCTTTAACTGCAATAAAATATCCTGACTTTCCTTGATGTACAAGATCTACTGCTTCCTTTCCAAGTCTCAATCCCCAAATTCTGTCATGAATAGATGGTGACCCACCTCTTTGCAAATGACTTAAAATTACTGCTCTTGTTTCAATTCCTAAATTTTTCTCAATCTCTTCCGCAAGAACCTGGCCTACTCCTCCAAGACGAACATGTCCAAAAGCATCTACCATTCCTTCTTGTCCTTTTTGGTAAGTAAATCCTGGAAGTTGAACTCCTTCTGCAATAGCAACAACTGCCCACGTATGACCTCGAGCATAGAGTTTTTTGATATGATTATATAATTCCTCTAAATTAGGTTCTACTTCAGGAATTAGAATATAATCCGCACCTCCTGCAAGACCTCCATATAAAGCTAACCAACCTGCATGTCTTCCCATAATTTCTGCTACTACAACTCGTGCATGAGATTTTGCAGTATCTCTTAATCTCTGGATAGCATCCATTACTACTTCCACTGCAGTGTCAAATCCAAGACAATAATCAGTCTCTTCTAAATCTTTATCAATAGTTTTAGGAATACCAATCATGGGAAGACCACGTTTACTAAATTTAGAAGCAACTCCTAGAGTATCTTCTCCACCAATGGCAATGAGTGCATCTAATCCTAATTTTTTAAAGTTTTCTATGCATTTTTGTACATCTTCTTCTTTCTTAAAAGGATTTGTTCTGGAACTTCCTAAAATAGTACCTCCCTTTTCTAATATGTCTTCTACGGATTCCAAGGTTAATGGCATAGTATCTCCTTTAATTAATCCTGCCCAACCATACTTTATGCCTATTACTTCATCATTATAGTCCAAGGCTCTTAAAACTATTCCTCTTATTGCTGGGTTTAGGCCAGGGCAGTCTCCTCCCCCTGTTAAAACACCAATTCTTTTTTTCTCCATTTTTCGATCTCCTCCTTTTTAATACTTTTTGATTTTTATTTTAGATTTTATTATCTTGAGTAAAAATTGACAAGAATTTAAGAGGTTGTTATCCTTTAAAAGAATATTAAAATTGGAGGCTTTGGTTATGTCTAAAAGGAAAATAGGGAGAGAATTTGAAATAAAGAAGGATCATTATTTTAGACTTATAATTTTTTCCTGTCTTTTCTTAATTATAATGCTTGTTCCTGTGACATATTATTTAAAGGCTCATGATATTTCAGAACTTCCAAAGGTGACCCTTTTAAGAATTTTAATAGGTTTCTCTATAATTTTTTGGGGCATATGGATTCTTTTTAGAGAGAAAAATATTACTCTTCCTTCTAGGAATATTTCTATCTTTGTCCTAATCTTCTTACTATCTTGGATAATCTCTACTTTATTTTCCACAAACTTCTATCTTAGTTTTTTTGGTTCCTATATGAGACAATTAGGATTTTTTACATATTCTGTATTCTTTATAATTTTCTTTCTTCTTCATGATATCATAGATACTGAAAAAGAGCTTAAATACTTTTATTGGGGAATTGCGATTATAGCCTTTATAGTGGGAATTATAGGTTTACAGCAATTTTTTAGATTATCTCCATGGTTTGAAAGGGTTAGAACAGAATCAAGAGTTATCTCTACTCTAGGGCATGCAGATTTTCTAGGACATTATTTAGTGATGGTAATTCCCATAGTTTTAGGTTTTCTCTTTCAAGTGAAAAGTATTTATTTAAAGATTCTTTTCTTTATTGAATTTATTGTTTTATTTTTAACCTTATTAGCTTCTTATACAAGAGGATCATGGTTAGCATTTTTATTTACATTTCCCTTATTTTTCATTATTAGCTCATGGAAAGATAAAAAATTAAAAAATATTCTTATTGATAAAAGATTAACAATTTTATTGCTAATTGTAATAATAGGAACTGTAGGTTTATTCGGTTATCTTGAAAAAAGATTATATCCACCAAATACTACTCTTGGAACTTTTAATTTAAGAGAAAGATTTATTACCATAGGGCATGGTTTAGGCTTAACTCAAGCCAATCCTCGAGGTTTGACATGGAGAGATAGTATAAATTTATTTAAAGATAAAATGTTATTTTCGGAAAGACTATTTATTGGCTTAGGACCAGAAACTTTTTCCTTTAATTTTACTCCTTATAAATCTTTAGATCTTGCAAGATACGATAGAGGAAAAGGATATCCTGATAGAGAGCATAATGAATTCTTGGATATATTATTTCCCCAAGGTTTGTTTGGATTAATTTCTTTTCTGGGAATAGTTTTTATAACTATTTATACATTTTCAAAATATCTTACCAAACTGCCTAACGAAAATAGATTTTTAATAATTGGAACTTTTACTGGATTCTTAGCCTTTTTAGTTCAGGGTTTAGTTCTTTTTGGACTTACTGCAACTTATCTTTATTTTTGGAGTATAATTTCCTTTATTTTTCTTTGGATAAGACTAATTGATGATAAAAATAAAATTGAGATAAATATTAAGAAAATGCCTCAAATATTAAAGATTACTATACCCATTCTCTGTCTCCTTATTGGCTTATTCTATATAATAAAATCCCTTAATTTTTTTAGGGCTGAGATTTTTTATAGATATGGTTTGGATTATTTAAACAGAAATGATCCTGGTAAAGCAGTTTCCGTATTAGAAGAAGCTATAAAATTAAGACCTCAAGAAAGTGCCTTTCATGAAGCAATAATAAAGGGTTATTTACAGTTAGTGGGAGGAGTAGAAAAAGAGGAAGATAAAGTAAAATATTTTAGAAAGGGAGAGGAACATATAAAAGGACTTTTAGAAAATGCTTATTATAGATCACTAACTTATAATTTAATTGGAGCTTTCTATGCTCAAAGTTATCATTACTTTGGGAAAAAGGATAAAACATTAATTAAAAAGGCGGAGGAAAATTTACTTAAGGCTCTAACCTTTGATAAATATTCTGTTCCTCCTATGGAAAATCTTTTAAGATTATATTCCACAGATATAAAGGATGATAAAAAGGTTGAGGATATAGCAAAAAGGATAATAGAAATAGATCCTTTTCATTTTGATGCGAATATGGTCTTAGGTTCATTATATTTTAACAATAAAAAATATTACGATGCTAAAATTATTTATGAGAATTTATCAAGAGTTTATACTAATAATGTAGATGTTTGGAATAATCTTGGAGTAACCTATATTCAACTTAAAGACTATGAGAGTGCTGAAAAAGCTCTACTAAAAGCATTAGAAATAGATCCAAATTACAAACTAGCAAGACAAAATATTTCTTTACTTTCTAAAAAATTAGGAAAGAAAATTGAGCTTCCACCTATCAAAGAAGAGAAAGATCTAGAATATTATCTAACAAAAGGGATTGAAGCCTATAATAATAGGGATTATAAGCTAGCGGAGGAGTTATTTAGAAAAGCTATTTCTATTAATAATAAATCCTTTGAGGGTTATAATAATCTAGGAGCAGTTCTCTTTATCCAAGGAAAATACGAAGAAGCAATAGAGATGTTTAAAAAAGCTCTAGAAATTAATAAACAATACTTACAAGCTTATGGAAATATTTCTGTTGCCCTAATAAAATTGGGGAGAAAAAATGAAGCTAGAAAATATTTAGAGGAGGGTTTAAAGTATTTTCCTAACAATCAAGATTTATTGAAATTATTGGAGGATTTAAAATAACTATGAAAAGAAAATTAGAATTAACACCTCAGGCCTTACTTGTCTTAGAAAAAAGATATCTAAAGAAGAATGAAAAAAAAGAAGTTATTGAGACACCCGAGGAAATGTTCGAAAGAGTTGCAGAAACTATCGCCAAAGTTGACACTCTTTATAATCCAAAAGCAAACATAGAAGAGATAAAGGACATATTTTATAATATGATGATATCCCTTGAATTTCTTCCTAATTCCCCTACATTAATGAATGCAGGAAGATCCTTGGGACAATTATCAGCCTGTTTCGTTTTACCTATAGAAGATTCTCTAATAAGTATTTTTGATACTTTAAAATATGCAGCATTGATTCACCAATCAGGAGGAGGAACAGGTTTTTCCTTCTCAAAATTGAGACCAAAAGGTGATATTGTTAGAACTACAGGTGGGATTGCTTCTGGGCCTGTAAGTTTTATGAAAGTTTACGATTCTGCTACAGAGACCATAAAACAGGGTGGAGTAAGAAGAGGAGCAAACATGGGAATACTAAGGGTAGATCATCCTGATATTATTGAATTTATAAAGGTAAAAGATGAAGAAGGAATCTTAAGTAATTTCAATATATCTGTAGCTGTAACTGATGACTTTATGGAAAAAGTTCTTAAAGACGAAGAATATGAATTAATTAATCCAAGAAATAAAGAAGTAGTGAAAAAATTAAAAGCAAGAGAAGTTTTTGATTTAATTATTAAACAAGCATGGAAAAATGGAGAACCTGGAATAATATTTATCGATGAAATAAATAGAAAGAACCCAACTCCTGAGATTGGAGAGATTGAATCTACTAATCCATGTGGAGAACAACCTCTTCTTCCCTTTGAATCATGTAATTTAGGATCTATAAATTTAAGTAAAATGGTAAAGGAAAAAAATGGAGAATATGAAATTGATTGGGATAAATTAAAAAAGACGGTCTATAATGCAGTCCACTTTTTAGATAATGTAATAGATGCTAATTATTATCCTTTAAAAGAAATAGAAGAAATTACAAAAGCAAATAGAAAGATTGGCTTAGGAGTAATGGGATTTCATGATTTATTAATCAAACTAAAAATCCCATACAATTCCCATGAAGGAAGAAATATTGCAGAAGAAATCATGAAATTTATTTTAGAAAAAGCTCGAGAAGAATCTCAAAGACTAGCAGAGGAAAGAGGAGTGTTTCCTAATTGGGATAAAAGTATTTATAAAAATCTTAACTTAAAACTAAGAAATGCTACTTTAACTACTATTGCTCCTACAGGAAGTATAAGTATCATAGCAAATTGTTCCTCAGGAATCGAGCCTATCTTTGCTCTAGCATATAGAAGAAAAATAAGTCTTGGGGAATGGCTAGAAGTTCATCCTCTTTTTAAAGACTATTTGGAGAAAAATAATCTTTACTCTGATTCTTTGATTCAAAAAGTAATAGAAAAGGGTTCTATTCAAGAAATAGACGATATTCCTGATTCTGCGAAAAAGATTTTTGTCACCGCCTTAGATATATCCCCAGAGGATCATCTCTTGATGCAAGCTTCTTTCCAAAAATATGTAGACAATGCCGTATCAAAAACAGTAAATCTTAGAAATTCTGCAACTGAAGAAGATGTTAAAAAAATTTATCTTTTAGCCTATGAATTGAAATTGAAAGGAGTCACTGTTTATAGAGATAAATCTCGAACGACTCAAGTTTTAAAGGTTTTTGAGGGAAAAAATATGGGAGAAAAACTTAAGCCTAGACCTCGTCCTCAAATTACGAAGGGTATTACTTTAAAAATGAAAACAGGCTGTGGAAGTTTATATGTTACTATTAATGAGGATGAAATGGGAATATGTGAAATCTTTTCAACTCTTGGAAAGGCAGGAGGATGTGCAGCATCCCAAACGGAAGCAATATCTAGACTCATTTCCTTAGCTCTAAGAAGTGGTATTGATTTAAGTTCAATAATAAAACAACTGAAGGCAATCCGTTGTCCTAGTCCTACAAGAGATGAAGAAGGAGAATATATTCTTTCATGTTCTGATGCTATTGCTAAGGCATTAGAAAAATATATAAATCTAAAAGAAGGAAAAAATACATCTAAAAATAATCTTTTTTTATTTCCTGACAAAAAAATAGAAGAAAAAAGAGAAAACGAATATTCAGGAATTCCTTGTCCAGAGTGTGGAACTCCCCTTGATGCTCAAGAAGGTTGTCTTATTTGTAGAGTTTGTGGATACTCGAAATGCTATTAATTTTTGTTTAAAAATTTGACTTTTATAAATTTTTATCTTATACTATTTTGATCAGTGAAGAAGTTAAATCAAATATGCTTTTTCATTTTTTAGAAAAAAACCTGAAAATTTTGTATTTTAATTAAAAATTTTCCCAGAAAAGGAGGTCTCACATGATTTCTCAGGAAGAATTAAGTCTTAAAACAAGAGCAGAGTTAGTAGAAATTGCTAAAGAACTTAAAATTACTGGATATTATCGCATGACAAAAGATGAATTAATACAGGCTTTAATTCTAAAATCTAAGGAATCTTCTAAGGAAATAGAAGAAAAGAAAGAAACTGAAGAGAAAGTGTCAGTTTTAACAAAAGAAGCACAGGAAGAGGAAAAGGAAGAGAAAAAAGACAAAGTGATAATTGACGGCTTCGAATGTGTATATCGAGAAGGATATTTGGAAATAAAGGAGGAAGGGGGATTTGGGTTTATTCGAAAAAATTTTAAACCCAGCGAGGAAGATGTTTATATCTCTGCGTCTCAAATCAAAAAATTTGGACTTAGATACGGAGACTGGATTGGAGGAATGGTAAGACCTCCAAAAGAAAATGAAAGATGGTATGCTATTTTAAGAATTGATACAGTAAATGGAAGAGATCCTCTTCATTCTCGTCAAAGACCTAAATTTGATGATCTAATTCCTTATCACCCTACTGAAAGACTAAAATTGGAAACAACCCCAGATGAGTTAGATACAAGACTCATTGATCTATTAGCTCCTATAGGTAAAGGACAAAGGGGTTTAATTGTATCCCCTCCAAAAGCTGGAAAAACAACTTTGTTGAAGAAAATTGCAAATGGTATTACTGCAAATCATAAAGAGATAAAACTATTTGTCTTACTAGTTGATGAAAGACCTGAAGAAGTTACAGACTTTAGAAGATCGGTGCAAGGAGAAGTTATAGGTTCCACTTTTGATGAAACCCCAGAAAGACATATTCAGGTCGCGAAGCTTGTTTTGGAAAGAGCAAAAAGATTAGTAGAATATGGCGAACATGTCGTAATTCTCTTAGATAGTATAACAAGATTGGCACGAGCTTACAATTGGTCTGTTCCTTCTAGTGGAAGAACTCTTTCCGGTGGAGTAGAACTTGCTGCTTTACATCATGCAAAGGAATTTTTTGGCGCTGCAAGAAATATTGAAAATGGAGGAAGTTTAACTATATTAGCTACGGCATTGATTGAAACTGGAAGTAGAATGGATGATGTAATTTTTGAGGAATTTAAAGGAACAGGAAACATGGAATTAGTTTTAGATAGAAAGATCGCAGATAGAAGAATATTCCCAGCGATTAGTATAACTCGTTCTGGAACACGAAAAGAAGAACTTCTTTATCCTGAAGAAAAATTAAGAAAAATTTGGATCTTGAGAAGAAGTTTGTTAGGACAAGAAGAAGGAGAAGCTATTGAAATGCTTAAAAGAAAATTGAGAGAAACAAGAAACAATGATGAATTCTTGAGATTTATAGATGAGGTAATTGGTAGGCCTAACAGAAGATAATATTTTAAGGAGGACTTTCTTTGAAGAAATTTCTTATTCTCTTTTTATTTTTAATTTCTACAACTCTGATTCTTTTTTTAATTATAAAAGAAAAGAGTATCATAAATATATACTATTTTGATCCTAAATCTTTGGAATTGATACCCGAAGAAAGAGAATTTTCCTTTTATAAATGGAAGTTTTTATTTAAAAAAGACGAAATAGTAAAAGAAGTTCTAATGGAATTAATAAAAGGACCTAGAAATAGCAAACTGAAAACTCCTATCCCATCAGGAACAAGAATCCTTGGAGTTTCAATTAAAAAAGACATTGCTTATGTAAATTTTTCTAAAGAGTTAAAGAAAAACCATCCAGGAGGAAGTTTAGGAGAAATTTTAACTATTTATAGTATTGTAAATACATTAACAGAATTACCATTTATCAAAAAAGTTCAAATTTTAATTGACTCTGCTATAATAGAAAGTTTAGCAGGTCATATGGATATATCAGAACCTTTAGAGAGAGACTTAAATATTTTAAGATGAAAATAGGTTTTATTTCTGATATACATAGTAACTGGGAAGCCTTAGATACTGCAATTAAAAAATTAGAAAAAGAGGTAGATGAAATATATTGTTGTGGTGATATTGTGGGATATGGACCTGATCCCAATGAATGTGTTAATTATATAAGAAAATTAAAAATATCAGTATTAGGAAATCATGATGCAGCGTGTGTGGGAAGATTAGATTATAACAATTTTAATCCCTTAGCACAATATGCTATTGATTGGACAAAGGAAGTTCTTACAAAGGAAAACTTTGAATTTATTTACAAATTACCTTTACAAATGGATTTGAATTGGGGTGGAATAGTACATGGAAGTTATAGAAATCCCTTAGAAGAATATCTTGTCACCTATAACGCGGTTTTAGCAAATTTTCAAATTATGGATAAAAATATATATTTTTTCGGACACTCTCATATTGCAGGGGTTTTTATTTATTCTCCTGAAAATAATGGAGAAATAAAATATTTAAGTTTAGCAAAGGGTGGAGAAGTTGAAATAAAATTAAACTACAAATATCTTATAAATCCAGGGAGTGTTGGACAACCAAGAGATGGAAATTGGAAGACCAGTTTTGGAGTCTTTGATACTGTTAAACGTATATTCAAGGTTTATAGAATGGATTATTTAGTTGAAATAACCCAAAAAAAGATGCAAATATTGGGTTTACCAAGACCATTATGGGAAAGATTAAGTTTAGGGAGGTAGATTATGAGAATTTTGGTAATGAGTGATACCCATGGAGATATTTATTTTTGGAATTATATTGAAAAATATGTTAAAAAATCAAATATGATCTTACATGCAGGAGATGTGCTTTATCATGGGCCTAGAAATCCATTACCTAAGGAATATTCTCCTGCAAAGCTTGCAGAAATAATGAATAGCTTAAATATACCCGTTATAATAAGTAAAGGAAATTGTGATGCAGATGTGGATCAACTTGTTCTAAATTATCCTTTACTTTCTCCTTATTCCTTTATTTTTCTATCCCACTTGAAGATTCTTTTAACTCATGGTGAAAATAAAAATGAAGAAGAACTCTGGAATATCCTTGATAATTATAAATTAGACATCTTAATCTTTGGTCATATCCATACACCTGTTTTAAAAAGAAAGGGAAACAGGATTTTATTAAATCCTGGGAGTCCTTCTCTTCCTAAAACTCCTTATAGGACCATTGCTTTTATCGAAAACAAAGAAATATCTATAATAGATATAGAAAAGGACGAGGTTATTCAGAAGGAAACTATAAGCCAGGAGTAATTCCTTTAATGAGTAAGGAAAGATCAGAAGGATTAGGACTTGCTAATAGTGCTTCTTTATCATCTATCAAATTTTTTCTATAAAGTTCTAGAAGATGTTGATTAAAAGTTTGCATTCCTTCTATTTTGCTTTCTTGAATAACTCTAGGTATTTCGTAAGTTTTCTGTTCTCGAATTAATTTTTTTACGCTTAAATTTCCTAAAAGAATTTCGCAGGCGGGTATTAAACTCTTTCTATCTTTTCTTTTTAGCAATCTTTGAGAAATAATTCCTTGGAGAACATTAGAAAGTTGTAATCTTACTTGATTTTGCTGATAAGGAGGGAAACTATCTATAATTCTTTCTATAGTTGTAACAGCATCAGTAGTATGTATTGTGCTTAACACTAAATGACCTGTTTCTGCCGCTTGCAATGCTACACTAATTGTTTCCAAATCTCTCAATTCTCCCACCATGATTACATTGGGGTCTTCTCTTAAAGCCATTTTTAATGCAGAATTATAGGATTTTGTATCTATTCCAATTTCTCTTTGGGTAATTAGAGATTTTTTATCTAGAAAAACAAATTCTATAGGATCTTCTATAGTAATTATCTTTAGACTAAAATTTGAATTGATGTATTCTATCATAGCTGCTAAAGTTGTGGACTTTCCACAACCTGCAGGACCTGTTACTAATATTAAGCCTGACTTTTTTTCTGCTAAGGTTTTTAATACAGGAGGTAAAGAAAGCTCCTCAATAGATGGAATCTTCAGTGGAATAAGTCGAAGAGAAATAGCAATAGAGCCTCTTTGTAAATATACATTTCCCCTTAATCTTACTTTACCATCTTTCTCATAAGCAAAGTCTAATTCTCCTGTCTCTTCAAAGATTTTAATAAAACTTGGTCTTATTAAAGAATATGCTACATCTCTTATTTCTTCGTGGGTTAAAGGTTCTTCATCCAAAAAAATAATATCTCCTAAGACTCTGATCACTGGAGGAACCCAAGGTTTTAGATGTATATCCGAAGCATTTTTTTCTAAGGCTATCTCGAGGATTTTATCAAATTTCTCGCTCATTTTCTTCCCTCCTTATAAGAGAAATTCCACTCTTAATTTTCTCTACTAAATTTTGATTTTTTACCTGTTGAGCCAATTTAATAGCATTTTTTATTGCTTTTGCTTTAGATCTCCCATGGGATATTATTACAATTCCATTTACCCCAAGAAGAGGTGCACCACCATATTCACTGTAATCTAGTTTCTTTTTTACATTTCTAAATTTAGGTATTAACATTCCTGCAAGTATTTTGCTCCAGAGAGATGACTTCAATTCAGAAGATAATAGAGTAAACAAAGCATCTGCAACCCCTTCAGCAGTTTTTATACAAACATTGCCTACAAATCCGTCGCATACAATTACATCTGCTAAAGAATTAAACAAATCTTTACCTTCCACGTTTCCTACAAAATTTAGTAAAGGATTACTTTTCAAGAGAGCATAAGTTTCCTGAGAAAGAATATTTCCTTTGCCTTCTTCTTCGCCGATGTTTAAAAGTCCTATCCTAGGACTTAAAATATTAAATACTTCCTCCATATATACTTTACCCATAATAGCAAATTGTTCTAAATATTCTTTTTTACAATCTACATTTGCTCCAATATCTAGTAAAAGAGAAGGTTTACCAGAAAGAGTGGGAATTATAGTAGCAATAGCAGGTCTTTTAATACCCGAAATTCTTCCAAGATAAAGAAGAGCAGAACTCATTACAGCACCAGTATTTCCTGCAGAAACTACAGCATCAACTTTTTTGTCTCTAAGAAGTTTTATAGAAACAACTATTGAAGAATCTTCCTTTTCTCTTACTGCAAAAGCAGGATGTTCTTTCATTTCTATAACTTGAGATGCGTGATGAATTTCAATAAGATCTTGAGGATAGTCATATTTTTTTAATTCTTCCTTTATCTGCTCGCTTTTTCCTACCAATATTGTTTTTATTTTGAATTCTTTTGCACATTCAACAGCTCCTTTTATTATCTCATAGGGAGCAAAATCTCCACCCATCGCATCTAAAGCAATTACCATTTTATGTCCTCCTTACTCCTTAAATAAAGATTTTATATTTAAAACTTTATTATAGACTTCTTTCTTGGAGATTTTATATTTTTTTGAAACATATTCCATAGCAGATTTTAGATCTAGATTGTTCTTTATCATTGTTTCTACTATTAAAGCTTCTATTATTACTTCTTTATTTTCTCTTTCATATTCATTATATACTATAACTGTATATTCTCCTAAATGAGAAAAGGGATTATTTTCTAATTGTTCCAAAACAATTTTAATTGGACCATAGTATATTTTTTCATGAATTTTTGTCAAATCATTACAAAAGCATACCTTTGAAGAGGGGAATATTTTGTAAATCGATCTTGCCAATGAAATTATTCTTTTAGGTGATTCAAATAAAATAAAAGTTTCTATTTTCTTTTCTTTTATTTCTTCAAGGACTTTCTCTCTATCTTTTTCTTTTTTAGGCAGAAAGCCATAAAATAGAAAATGATCGGAGGGAAGGCCAGAAACAGATAAAGCAGAGGTAATAGCAGAGGGACCACATACGCTAATAACCTCTATTCCTCTTTCTCTTGCTTCTTTTACAATTACATATCCTGGATCTGAAATACATGGGGTTCCAGCGTTTGATACTAAACCCACCTTCATATCTTCTTCAATTAAAAATTTCATTAATATCTTTATTCTCTCTTTCTCATTATATTTATGGTAAGAAATCATCTTTTTTTTGATATTATAATAATTGAGTAATTTTAAAGTATGTCTCGTATCTTCAACCGCTAAAATGTCACATTCTTTAAGAGTTTCTAAGGCTCTCAAAGTTATATCTTTTAAATTTCCAATAGGAGTCGCAATTACGTAAAGCTTTCCCATACTATTTTCCTATGATTATAAAAATCTCATTTTGAAAAGAAATGCTTTTTAAAATTTTAAAGAATTTTTCGATTATAGTTATATAAAATTTATTATAATGCTCTAACATTCCTTTTTCTTTACCTGTTAGACTTTTTAAAGGAAAAGATATTATAATGAATCTAGAATTTAAACCCTTTAAAAATTCTAATATAAAATTCCTTTTTATTTTCTCAATAATAGGAAGAAATTTAAAAATAAAACATAAATCTGTATTTTCATAAGGAGGGTTGAAAATTATATCCTGGCAGATTCCAAGAGATGGAAAATTCATTATTTTAAAAAACTTGTTTATTAAATTTATAAGTTGCTCATCAATATCATATGCAAAATAGTTTATTGATTTATTTAGATTCATAAAAGGAATAGAAAAAGGATTAAGCCCACAAGCAAGATCCGAAATACTTTTAGGAATTCCTGTAACCTCAAAAATTTCTCTATAAAGATCTTCATAAAAAGATAGTCTCTCTTTAGTAGATGTATGAATTTCTAATATCTTTTTACAAATATTCTTTAAATTGTTATCAGATATTAAGTCTAAATATTTCTCAATTTTCCTATATTCATAAGGTTTTAAAAAAGAACCATATATCTGATGTAATCTTCGCTTAACAGACTTCAAAATATCTTTCTGTTTCTTAAATTTTTTACTTTCTATTTCATAAATATTTATTACTACATCAGGACAGATATGCCTGTACTTTTTACTATTTAAAATTTTTGATATTAAATCTTTTTGCATAAAAGTTCCATTAATTTCATGTAAAATCTGAGATTATGAATTGTAGCAAGTCTAAAAGCCAAGGGATCCTCAATTATAAATAAATGATGTAAAAATGCTCTACTATAATTCTTGCAGGAATAGCAATCACAAAATTCTGAAATAGGTTTTTTATCTCTAATATATTTTTCATCTAAGATATTTATTAAAGTATAAAACTCTTTATCTTCAATATTTAGCCTATCTAGATTATCATTAAATATAAACAATTCTCCTCTTCTCGCAAATCTTGTTGGTATTACACAATCAAAAAGATCGTAACCTAATTTTCTACAAAGGACTATATTTTCTGGCTTTCCTATTCCCATAGCATACTTTGGAAGATTATTGGGTATAAGTTCTGCCGTATATTGAAGAATGTCTATAATAAGATTTCCCTTTTTATCAATAGGATATCCTCCAAAACCAAATCCATGAAATCCAATTTCTATTAGAGACTCTGCACACTCTTTTCTTAATTCCCTATTAATTCCACCCTGTATTATTCCAAAAATTAATGGTTTCTTTCCTTCTATATTTTTAATGTATTTTTCATATTCTACTTTACATCTTTTTCCCCAATTTACGGTTAATTTAACCGCTAATTTGTTTATTTCATAGGAATCATTAGGATGAGTACAATAGTCTAATATCATCATGATATCAGATTTTAGAATGAATTGATTTTGAATTACCTTTTCAGGTGTAAGAATAATTTTTTTGTTATTATCTGGCTTAAATATCACTCCCTCCTCTCTTATGGTTCCCAATTTCGAATTTTCTCTTATTATTGAAAATAATTGAAATCCACCAGAATCAGTCAAGATAATTCCTTTCCAATTTATAAAATTTTTTAAACCCCCAAAATCCTTTATTACAGAGACTCCAGGCTTTAACATGAGATGATAGGTGTTGAAAACTAAGCCTTCTACACCAATATTGAGAAGATCCTGAGAGTCTAAAGAACGTACGACTCCCTTTGTTCCGTCAGGAAGAAAATTAGGAAGGGGAAAATCTCCACTTGGTAAACTTAAAACTAACTTTCTCATAGTGAAAATTTTAGCATAGAAATTTTATTCTTTACAAAAGTTTCTTTTTATGATAATTTAACCATAAAATGAGAGGAATGACCGCTTCATGTTATAAAGAAATTTCCATTGGAACTCTTAAATTATATATAGAGTTTAAGGGATATAACCACCGATTCTTAGAAACTAAAATTAGTCTTCCTCAAAGTTTAACATTTTTAGAAAAGCACTTTTTAGAAAAAATAAAGAAGACCATAAAAAGGGGACTTGTTATTTTTTCCTTAAGAATAATCAATAATGTTGATATTCTTCCCAAAATAAATACTATTTTTTTGGAAGAAATCTTGAAGGAAATTGAAAAAATAACTAAAAAGCCTGAAAAAATAGAAGATTGGAAGATAATTTTGGGAAATCCCCAAATATTTATGATGGAACCAAGAACTTTTAGTGAAGAAGAAATAACTATAATCAAAGAAGAGTTTGATAAACTTTTAGAACTTTTTGTTGAGGAGAAGAAAAAAGAAGGAGAAGATATTGAGAAATCAGTACAAGTATGTTTAAGAAATATAGAAGAAAATTTAAGAAAAATTGAAGAAGAAGATATACATTTTCGCTCCGAGATTAAAAATATTCTTCATAAAAAGATAGAGGAATGGAACATAACCATAGAAAAAGAAAGACTTCTTCAAGAGATGGCATTAATTCTCATGAAGTCAGATATAAATGAAGAATTAGAAAGACTTAAAAGTTTTGTTGAAAAATTTAAATCTCAAATGACGAAAGATGAATATATTGGAAAGTATTTGGACTTTATTGTACAAGAAATGATTAGAGAAATAAATACTCTTTCGAGCAAAGCTTCAAAAACGAAAATTATTGAATATGCCTTAGAAATTAAAAATGAACTGGAAAGGATAAGAGAATTAATATCAAATGTAGAATAGGGAGTGGGTCTTTATGAGTATAAGAGTTAAATTGATAAATATTGGATTTGGGAATATGGTTGTAAGTTCAAGAATTGTAGCTATAATTAGTCCTGATTCTGCTCCCATAAAAAGATTTTTAGCGGATGCTCGAGAAAGAAATGAACTTATTGATGCTACTTATGGGAGAAAAACACGAGCAGTATTAGTATTAGATAGTGGGCATATAGTTTTATCTGCGCTTCATCCAGAAACTATTGCCTCAAGAATTGAGGGAACAAACGAAGAGGAAGAAAAATGAAAAAGTTAGGAATTCTTTTTGTTCTTTCAGGTCCATCAGGAGTTGGTAAAGATGCTATATTAGAAAGATTACTAAGAGAAGTACCCAATTTAGTTAAATCAATTTCCGTAACAACACGTCCAATGAGAATAGGTGAAAAAAATGGAGAGGATTATTTTTTTGTAGACGAAGAAACTTTCAAGAGCATGGTAGAAAGAAAAGAATTTTTAGAATGGGCAAAAGTTCATTCATATTTGTATGGAACTCCAAGAGAATTTGTGGAAAAAAATTTGAATGAAGGAAAAGATGTTTTATTAAAGATTGATGTTCAGGGAGGATTGAATATTAAAAAAAATTTTAAAAATGCAGTATTAATTTTCATTGTTCCTCCTACTCTAAAAGAACTTAAAAATAGATTGTTAAAGAGAGAAACAGAAAAAATAGAAGATCTTGATATAAGATGGAAGAATGTACCTCTTGAAATTTCTAAAATTTTTTATTATGATTATCTAGTTGTAAATTCTGATATAAATTCTGCAGTAGAAGAGGTAAAAGCAATAATTACTGCAGAAAGATGCAGATTGACAAAAGAAAAAGCAGAATACTGGATTAAGAAATTAGGAGGTGAAGAAGATGAAGGAACCATCAATAGATAAATTATTAAAGAAAGTTCCAAATAAATATATTTTAACAGTATTAGCTTCAAAAAGAGCGAGACAAATTAATGAAGAGCTTAAATTTTTAAGACAAATTATGGCAAAAGATGTATTAACTCTAGCTCTTGAAGAGATAATTAACGATAAAGTAACTTATGAGGAGGAAGAGCTATAAAATCTTAAAGAGTGCTGATATCTAAAGTAATTCTTTTTGATACTAGAATTCCTGAAAAAGATTTCCTTTACTATTCTATACCTGAAGAATTTAAAAAGGATAACTTAATAGGAAATGCTGTTATTGTTCCATTAAAAAAAAGAAAGGTATTAGGTTATATTTGGGACTTATTAGAAGATAGTATCCTTAAAGATTCTATTTCCATTAAACCTGTTTATTTAATTTTAAAGAAAATTCCTTCTCTTCCTAAATCTCTAATTTCTCTTATTAATTGGATTAGCGAGTATTATGAAAATTCTCTTTACAAATCTGCGAATTATATTTTTCCTTCTGGGGTTGAATTAAAAATAAAGAGAAAGTTTAAAAGAAAAGAATATTCTGGTGTAAGACTCACAAAAAAACAAGAGCTACTTTTAGAATATTTAAAGGAGGAAAAGTCCTTAGAAGATATAAAAAAGAATTTAAAAGTATCTGAAAATTTAATTAAAAAATTGATAAATATGAATTTAATAGAAGAGGAAATAGAATTAGAAATCATTGAAAAACATCCTAGAAAAGAGTTTTTCTATGAACCAAGAGCTAGCGATTGGAATATTAAAAAAGAAATCGTAGATGAATGTGAGAAATTTAAAGAAAATACTAATAATATTCCATATTTGCTTCTTATAGAAAATAGGAGAGAAAGATGGGAATATTATTTAAAATTAATAAAAGATTATTTTAATGAAGGAAAACAAATACTAGTGATTTTTCCTACGTTAAATTCTCTCCAAGATTTTCAAACTTTCTTAATAGAAAGAATTCCGATAAGATTTTATACCTTTCATGGTTTTCTCACTCCTGCTCAGTCTTATCAAATTTTTAAAATCTCAGGAACAGAAAGTCCTTTATTAGTAATATCAACAGGAAAAGGAATTTTTTTGCCTTTTAATAACCTCGGAACAATTATTCTAGATGAAGAAGAGAATGAAGTTTATAATCTAAGAGAGAGAGAACCTCGTTTTGATATAGGGAAGGTAGTGTTAAAGAGAGCAGAGTTAGAAAAAATACCAGTTTTTCTAGGAAGTAGCTCACCTTCGGTTTCCTCATTTTA
Source organism: Dictyoglomus sp. (assembly GCA_025060475.1). NCBI lineage: Bacteria > Pseudomonadati > Dictyoglomota > Dictyoglomia > Dictyoglomales > Dictyoglomaceae > Dictyoglomus > Dictyoglomus sp. The sequence goes on from JANXBZ010000008.1 coordinate 95,754, forward strand.
TAATTTTTTACGAGGTAAATTCCTGTTTTACAGAAAAACCTCTTCAAAATGTAAAATTACGATTTTAAGCATGAGAAAAGAGAAGGGTAGCGTATTATCCTATTATTCTATAATGAAGATAACTGAAACCTTAAAATCTCAAAAACAAGTATTTTTTCTCCTGAATCGATTAGGTTATTCTACCTACATTCAGTGTCAGGATTGTGGTTATACCTTTTATTGTCCTTACTGTAGTACTTCTCTTGTTTATCACTCTGATAAATTAGAGTTAAAATGTTCCTATTGTGGTTATAGAATATCCTCTATAACCACTTGTCCTAAGTGTGACGGTTATAGTTTTACATATGGAGGAATAGGAACGGAGAAATTAGAAAACTATTTAAAAAGAATTTTTCCGAAGAGTTTAGTTCAAAGATGGGATAGTGACTGGGAAGTAAAAGATGAGAGTCTATTACATAAAAGCCAAATGATTGTTGGTACTTCTCTTATTGTACCTTGGATTCCTAGACTTAATGTAGGCTTGTTAATTATAATAAATCTAGATAATTTTCTACATGTTCCTGATTTTTCTACCGCAGAGAAAACTTTTAATTTATTAAGAAGAATATTAAGTGATTTTCCAGGAAAGGAAATAATAATACAAACTTTTTCTCCTAATCATTATTTATTAAACTCATTAAAAAAGAATTCATATAATATATTTCTTCATCACGAACTAAATTTAAGAAAAACTTTGAAATATCCTCCTTTTTCTACTCTTCATCAAATTCTTTTAATAGGAGAAGATGAAGAGGAACTTATTTGGGCAGGAGATAGGATAAGAAAAAGATTAGAAGAGAATTTAGAAAATATTGAAATTCTAGGACCTGCACCTTATTTTCCATATATTTTAAGAGGAAAGTATAGATATCAGATTCTTGTAAAGGTTTTGGATGAAAAAAATATTCTTAGAAATCTTTCAGAATTAGTTCTTAAAGATGATATCTTTTCAAGTTATAAAGTTATAATAAATAAAGATGTAAAAGAAATTTTGTAAGAAGATGAGGTGGAGTAATAAAATGGTACTTAAAATTCTCACTATTGAAAATCCTATATTAAGAAAAAAAGCAAAAAAGATAGAAAGAATAGATGAGGAAGTCAAAAAATTAGCAGAGGATATGTTAGAAACCATGAAATCCTATAATGGTGTTGGTCTTGCTGCTACCCAGATTGGAAAAAATGTAAGATTAATTGTTGTAAATTACGACGAAAAAGATTATATTTTTATAAATCCTGAAATCATTAAAAAGGAAGGAGAAAATATTGATATAGAGGGATGTTTGAGTATTCCTGGAGTTGAAATTCCTGTAAAGAGAGCAGATAAAATTCTTCTAAAATATCAAAACCTCAAAGGAAGAGAATTAATTATGGAAGCTACTGATCTCTTCGCAAGAATTATTCAACATGAGATTGATCACCTAGATGGGATATTAATTATCGATAAGATAGAAGAGGATGTTAAAACATGAATATTATATTTTTTGGCACACCTATCTTTGCAAGAATAATATTAGAAAAACTTTATGAGAAAGAAAATATAATAGCTGTATTTACTCAACCAGATAAACCAAAGGGAAGAGGCAAGAAAATTGAATTTTCTCCTGTTAAGAAATTTGCTTTAGAGAAGAATATAAAACTATTCCAGCCAGAAACCTTAAAAGATAAAGAAATTGAAGATATTATATCAGAATTAAAGCCTGATATTTTTGTTGTAGCATCTTATGGGAAAATTATTCCTGAAAACTTATTAAATATTCCTCCATATGGTGGGATAAATGTTCATGCTTCTCTACTTCCAAAGTATAGAGGAGCTTCTCCCATTGAGAGAGCATTATGGAATTGCGAAGAAGAGACTGGTGTTTGTATCATGCAGATGGAAAAAGGCTTAGATACAGGTCCCATTTGGAGTGAAAGAAGAATTAAAATTGATCCTGAAGATAATAGAGAAACTTTAACATTAAAATTAGCAAATTTAGGGGGTGAACTTCTTTTAGAAACTTTGCCTATAATTAAAGAAAGAAAAATAACGCCTAAGCCTCAAGATAACAGTCTTGCGACTTATGCTCATAAAATTTCTTCTTCTGAAGAGAAAATAGATTGGAACAAGCCTGTAAAAAGAATATGGTGTCAGATAAGGGCCTTATCTCCTGAACCCGGTGCTTATACTTATTTTAGAGGAAATCTACTAAAGATTCTAAGAGCTCACTATTCAAATGAAAAAATAGAAGAGTTTCCTATAGGTAGTATAATATTTATAGATAAAAAACAGGGATTTGCGGTAAAGGGAATTGATGGTATACTTTGGGTTTTAGAAGTAAAGCCTGAAAATAAGAAAAAGATGTCTGCTGTAGATTTTATTAATGGCTATCGTCTAAATATAGGTGAAAAATTAGAATAAATAAGGAGGTGCAGAAATATGTTTCTATTTGATCCAACATATATAATATTGTTACCTGCCTTAATACTTTCCATTTATGCCAGTTGGAAAGTAAGATCTACCTTCTCTTATTTTTCTCAAATTCCCAATTCTCGAGGAATAACTGGTGTAGAAGCAGCAAGAATTTTATTAAGATCTTTGGGGTTATATGATGTGAAAATAGAATTAACTCCTGGTTCCCTTACAGATCATTATGATCCGAGGACAAAAACATTAAGACTTTCAGAGCCTGTTTATTATTCCCAATCTATCTCTGCTCTTGGTGTTTGTGCTCATGAAATTGGCCATGCAATTCAACATGCAGAAGGTTATTTACCATTAGCTTTTCGTTCTACACTAGTCCCTGTAGCAACTCTAGGAACAAATATGGCTTTTCCTCTTTTCTTTATAGGATTCTTATTTGGAAGTCCATCTTTAATGAATCTTGGAATTCTTGCTTTTTCTCTTGGTGTAATCTTCTATCTTATTACTCTTCCTGTAGAGCTTAATGCAAGTAAGAGAGCAAGAGAACTTTTATTATCTTCAGGCATGATAACAGCAAGAGAAGCGGAAGGAGTAAAGGCAGTATTAAATTCTGCTGCATTGACTTATCTTGCTGCAGCTGCAATGGCTCTTCTCCAGTTATTAAGATTAATACTTTTAGCTAATATGAGAAGAAGAGATTAATGGAGGTAAGATTAAGAGCAGGAGAAATTCTCTATAAAATTGAAAAGAGGGAAGGTTATGCTAACTTAATTTTAAGAAACAGCCTTCCCTCATTAAATTTATCCTTAAAAGAAAAAAAATTTATAACGGAATTAGTTTATGGAATATTGAGATGGCAATTAACCCTAGATGAGATTTGGAAAAATTATGTAAAATCTCCTGATAATCTTACTCTGTGGGCAAAGATTCTTCTCAGAATGGCAGTATATCACGTATATTTTATTAAAAACACCAGAATTCCTGTTGCTATGAATGAGATTGTAGAGATTGCAAAAATTAAAGCAAAAAAAGAAAAAAATTTAATAAATGCAGTTGTAAGAAGAATATCTTCGGAAAAAATCAATATAGATAATTTTCCTTATTATGTCAAATATAGTCATCCTTTGTGGATTTTAGAGGAGTTAGAAGATTATTTAGGAAAAGATTTTGCAATCAAAATAGCAGAATGGAATAATACCCCTTCTTTTACCACTATAAGAATAAATCCTTTAAAGACTAATAAAGAAGAATTAAAGGAACTTTTTAAAAAGGAAAATATAGAAGTAAAAGACGGACATTTAGTTCCTCAAGCTTTAATAATAGAAGAAGGAATTCCTTTTGAAAATTTCCATCTTTTTCAAAAAGGTTTTTTTACTATTCAAAGCGAGGCTTCAATGTTAACTTCGATCATCTTAGAACCAAAACCTAATGAAAAAATTGCAGATCTTTGTTCTGCTCCTGGGACTAAAAGTACCCATCTTGGGGAGCTGATGAAAAACGAAGGAGAGATTTTATCTGTTGATATTAATAAATCACGTTTAGCTCTTGTTGAAAAAAATGCGAAGAGATTAGGCATAAATATAATAAAAACTTTAAATTCTGACGTATTAAACCTTCCTGAGGAGCTAAATGGAACTTTTGATAAAGTTCTTTTAGATGTTCCATGCACAGGATTAGGAGTTTTAAAACATAAACCTGAAATAAAATGGAGAAGAAAAAAGGAAGATATATATAATTTATCAAGGCTTCAATATTCTATGTTAGAAAGAGCTGGAAAACTCTTAAAAAAAGGGGGAGAGATTTTATATAGCACTTGTACTTTAACTTGGCAGGAAAACGAATGGGTAGTTTTATCTTTTCTCCAAAAAAATCCATCTTTTCATTTTAAACCTTTTACTTTTAACAATAAAAAATTTCCAGGAATTCTGAGGATTATTCCTTTTATACATAACACTGATGGGTTTTTTATTTCTTTATTAAAAAATGAAGAATAATCTTCTTTCTCTTGAGGTAAAAGAATTAAATCAATATTTTAGTGAACTTGGAGAGCCAGATTATAGAGTAAGCCAAGTAATGGATTGGATCTACAAGAAATTAGTTTTCGATTTTTCTGAGATGACAAATTTGCCAATTAAGCTACGAAAGAAATTAAAAGAAGATTTTTATATTTATATTCCAAAGATTTTGGACAAAATTGAGGAAGATAATACTACCAAATTCCTATTTCAATTAGAGGATAATGAAATTATCGAAGCTGTTTTAATAATTCATAAAAACAGAAAAACTTTGTGTGTTTCTACTCAAGTAGGATGTCCTTTTAAATGTAAATTTTGTGCCACAGGCCTTGTAGATTTTAGAAGAAATCTATCTTCAGGAGAGATTTTAGCTCAAATTTTATGGTGTAAAAAATTTCTTATGGAGAGAGGAGAAAACTTGAATAATGTTGTTTATATGGGAATGGGAGAACCTTTAGCAAATTACGAAGAGGTGGTAAAGTCGATAAAAATTTTAAATTCTCCTCTTAGTATTGGTATGGGAGCACGTCATATCTCTTTATCAACGGTAGGACTTGTTCCTCAGATTTATAGACTTTCCGAAGAGAATATTCCAATAACTTTAGCAATATCTCTTCATGCTCCAGAGAATGAATTAAGAAATATTCTAATTCCAATAAATAAAAAATATCCATTAGAGGAACTTCTTCCTGCTTGTTGGCATTATTCAGAAAAAACAGGAAGAAGGATATCTTTTGAATATGTTCTTTTAGAAAGGGTTAATGATTCTCTTGAAATGGCAGAAAAATTAGTAAATTTATTAAAAGGAAAACCTGCACATGTTAATCTTATTCCTTGGAATGAGGTTCCTGAGTTTTCATGGAAAAGGCCATCTATATTAAGAATAAAAAAATTTGAGAGATACTTAAAAGAGAATAATATAAATGTTACATTAAGAATTTCTCGAGGTGAAAAGATTAAAGCAGGTTGTGGGCAACTCAGAGGAAGGTTTATATGGAGGGAAAAATATGAAAAGATTTAAAATTTTTCTAATTTTCTTAATTTCCTCTAATATTATACTTTTATTTATAAATTTATATACCATTTTCGCATTTATAAATTCAGCTTCAGAAAAACTTATTTCTGTTCCCGATGTAAGAAATAAAGATATAATATCTGCTACAAAAATTCTCGTAGAAAAAGGATTTAAACCTAAAATACAAGGAATTCTCATGGATAGAAAAAAAGAAGATCTAATAATTTTGGATCAAAATCCTTTATCAAAAGCCCCAGAGGGAAGTATTGTAGAATTATGGTTAAATCAATCTGCAAAAACAGTTCTCCTTCCTGATTTAAGATTTGAAACTGTAGAATCTGCAAGGAATAAATTAGAAAAATTAGGACTAAGAGTAGAAGTAACACCTTCAGAGGAGGGTGTTGTAGTAAGACAAATCCCTGATGCTAATTTTTATATAGAAAAGGGAAGTAATGTTCTTCTTTGGGTAGAGACATATCGTACTCCTATAGAAGAGAAGGAGTTTAATAATACAACACCTTAAAGGAGATGACATTATGATTAAAGTTTACCCATCTTTATTAGCAGTTGATATTTTACATATTGCTGATTCTATCAAAAAGGTTGAAGATCTTGCAGATGCCTGGCATATAGATATTATGGATGGCCATTTCGTTCCCAATCTTTCTTTTGGTCCAAGTTTAATTAAGGCATTAAAAAATTTTTCTGATAAACCCATAGATGTACATCTAATGGTGGAAAAACCAGAAATTTTTGTAGACTCTTTTATTTCTGCAGGAACAGATCATTTAGGATTTCATGTTGAAGCGACCTATCATCCCCAAAGATTGATAAAATATATAAAATCTAAAGGAGTAAAACCATATCTTGTATTAAATCCTGCAACTTCTTTATCTACTTTAGAATATCTATTACAAGAAATAGATACTGTTTTAATTATGACCGTAAATCCTGGTTTTGGGGGTCAAGAGTTTCTTCCCTTTACTTTAAAAAAGATTCAAGAATTGAGAGAAAAAGCTTTAAAAGAAAATTTAAAATTAGATATAATGGTAGACGGTGGTATAGATTTAAAAACTGCACCTTTGGTTGTAGAGAGGGGTGCCAATATCTTAATTAGTGGTGTTGGTATATTTGAAAATAATAATCCAAGATCTGTTATATTAGCTTATAAATCTCTGAGTTTAAAGGAGGTTTAAAAAATGGGATTAATATATCAACCATGGTTTATGCCTCTTCTTCTTTTATTTTTAATATTTTGGGGAAAAAGATTAGCTAAAAGAGAAGAAGAAGCATATAAGGAGGATGCAAAGAAATACGTAAGTATAGAGGGTAGGGTAGAGGAAGGGAAAGAAATAATTCCTCCTTGGAGAAAAGAAGAAGTAAAAAAGGAAGAAAAGAAAAAATCTTCTATTGGTTTTTGGGTTTTGAATTTATTAGTGATAATTTACATTATCTTTGTTTGGTTTTTAACAAAGACAGGCTTCAGTAATAAAATATATGAAATTATTGCAGGTTTCGCTTTTGCTTTTTACTTTTTCAATTTTAATATTCCCAGTTTATTAGGAAATATATGGACATTTAGAGAATACCCAGGAAGTGTTAAAGGAGAAATAACTCTAAGTAAACATTTTATATTAGCTTCTCGAAAGATTGAAACCAAAGTCTATCTTTTTACTTTTACAATACTTTTCCTTGCAACCCTCTCTTTATTCATCTTAGGAATTCTTCTTTCCTTAATAATAAGAATGTGGCTTATAGATAGACACTTATCGAGAACACCATTACCTGACTGGTAAAAAGATTCTTCCGTTAAGAGTTATTATTTCTTCAAATTTTAAATTGTATGCCTCTTTCAATAAAGAGGAATTTAAAATTTCTTCTTTTCTACCATAATTAAGTATTACTCCGTTTTTCATAGCTAGAATATAATCACAAAAAATGCTTGCTAAATTTACATCATGAAAGCTCGATATTACTAATATATCTTTACTCAACTTTTGGATAAAGTTTAGAAAATAAATTTGATAATAGGGGTCAAGATTATTTGTAGGCTCATCTAAAAGTAAAATTCTTGGTTCTTGTACTAATACCCTTGCCAAATGTACTCTTTGTAATTCACCACCAGATAATTGAAATAATTTTTTGTTTTTGAAAGAAATCGTCTCTGTTAGAATTAAAATCTCATTTATTTTTTCCAAATCCTTTTTGCTTAGTTTTTTCCAGTAAGGATGATGGGGATATCTTCCCAAAGATACGTATTCTTCAACAGAAAAGGAAAGGTTAAAACTTATCTTTTGAGATAAAAAGGCTATATTTTTTGCAAGATCTTCCTGTTTATATTTTCTTATTTCTCTTTCATTTATATAAATTTTTCCTTCCCATGGTTCAATATATCTAATCAAAAGTCTTAATAAAGTTGTTTTTCCCGAGCCATTTGGCCCCAAGATTCCTACAAAACCTATATTGGGTGATTCCCAGCTTATGTTTTTTATTACTATATTAGAATTATACCCTGCTTTTACTTTTTCTAATCTTATCATTCTTCTTTCCTTAAAAGAAAAATAAAGAAGGGTACTCCTAAGAAAGAAGTTATTATTCCAATAGGAATTTCTGCTGGATAAAGAACTGTTCTTGCTAATATATCAGAAAGAAGAAGCAAAATTCCTCCAAACAAAAAGCTTGAGGGAATTAACCATTGAAAATCTGAGGTTTTCCAAAGTCTCATAATATGTGGAGCAATTAATCCTATGAATCCTATAATTCCAGAAACTGAGACAGAAGGAGCAATAAGAAGGGAAATTAAAATTAAAAAATACTTTTGATATTTTCTTATAGAAAGACCAAGACTATAAGCTTCTTCTTCGGTTAGATTTAGAAGGTTAAATCTCTTTCTCCAAAGATATGCCCATGGGAGAGAGATGAGAGAATAAGTAAATAGAATTTTCAGGTGTTGCCATCCCTTTCCATTAAATCCTCCTAAAATCCAAAAATATACTCCTTGAAAAATTTTTTGGTTTTTGAATAAGAGAAAAGATATTAAAGATGAGAGTAGAGCGTTTAAGGAAACGCCTAATAAAATTAAGCTAGAATTATATAATGATTTTCTATTCCAAAGAATTAAAATAAAAAGAACAATAAACGCTCCCAAAATAGAGATCCATGGAGTAATTAGCGGATCGATTTCCCAAGTTCCTCCTGAAAAAATAAAATAGATAGTTGCACCAAGAGCGGATCCTGCTGATATCCCAATTATATGAGGCTCTGCTAGGGGATTATGGAAATAACTTTGCAAAATACTTCCTGCTATGGCAAGATTTCCTCCTACTAAAAGAGCAAGAAGAGTTCTTGGTAATCTCAAATTCCAAAGAATATTTTTCTTAATGAATTCACCTTTTCCTATGAATGCATTCTTAATATCAATAATATTTAAGGATATTTCCCCTACCATTAAAGATAAAGTAATAAAAAAGATTAAGATGACAAAAAGAATTGCTAATTCTTTATAATGCATTATTTACTCTCATAAATGATCTTATATAAAGTTTCTAATCCTTCGATTAATCTTGGACCAGGTCTAAAAACAAGATCATCATTTATATAAAATATCTTTTTATTTTTAACAGCAGAAATACTGGAAAATTCTGGCTTCTTAATTATGGATTCTATTGAAATTCCTGACATCTCTCCAATTATTATAATATCAGGATTTTTTTGAATAATATATTCAACACTTAATACAGGATACTCAGGAGTATCCTTTTCTACTATGTTTTTAACTTTTAGCTTCTTTAACAAATCACCCACAAAAGTTGAGGGAGAGCAGGATATAAATGGATCATTCCAAAGAAGAAATAAAACATTTATTTTTCCCCTAAAAGGGATCAATTTTCTTTCTACAGTCTTTAATCTTCTTACTATATTAGAATAAATGTATTGAGCTTGTTTTTCTTTATTTGTTATTTTCCCAAGAAGTAAAATATTATTTAATACATCTTCAAAATTCTTTGGATCTAAAACTACAAAATTTGTATTCGGAAGCAATTGGGTTAATTGATTAAAAATTTCCTTAGGAAAACTTTTATATAGAATTACTAAATCAGGATTTAAACTCACTATTTTCTCAATATTAGGATTGCTAAACCCTCCAACTTTTTCTTTATTTTGAGCTTCTTTTGGATAATCGCAAAAATCAGTGACCCCGACAATTTTGTCATTTAGGTTTAATGCAAAAAGAATTTCTGTGGAGGATGGAGCTAAGGAAACAATTCTTTTTGGTTCTCTTTGTATATTTATAACTCTTCCAAGATCATCATAGATAACTAAAGGATAATTTATCTTGGTAAAAGAAAACGAAAGAATAATAATTAAAATAACCATAAGAGATTTTAATACTCTTTTCATAGATTTAACCTCCCTTTATAAAAAATTAAACTCTACCTCCAAGGAAAGAAGGTAGAGTTTTCTTCTCCAACTCCCTTTCCTCGAAGGTGTTGGATCTTACGAATAGGGCAGGTCTCCTGACTTCTGGATCATCGCCTTCCTCGCCTTCCCAAGGTTTTTCACCTCAGTGGCATTATGAGGAAGGCTCCCCAGTTACAGTGGCGGGACCGTGACGGATTTTCACCGTCTTCCCTTTTAATCCCCAAAAGGGGAACCCTATTCTCAAAAACAAATATATTATAGCATAAATCACATCGTTTTTTGACCTTGTTTATTATCTGGAGTAACTTAACATAATAAACATTATCGGAAGTTAAAGAGGTTATAATAAGTTATTTAATAAAATTGTTAACAATATGATTTAAAATTCCTCCTTATTAGTTTAATTAGATCATATCGAAGGTACCATATCCAAGTGATGTTTTAGCTCCTAAACCATGTTCTCTTAAAGCTTCTTTAAGAAGTTTTTCTGCACAGCTTAAAAGATTTCTATTATGAGACAAAAGATAAAATTGAAATTTTGTTTTTTCGATAGTTAAAAATTTTATTGGAACTGGATTTTGCCAGTCAGCAGGTGGTTCTTTTCCTAAATAATATTGAGGATAGTGAGAGTTCATTATATCAATTTTTAAATTAATTTTACTTATTGGATAGGCATCCATAAAAATTACTTTTCCTATCTCTTTTTGAGTTCCAAAAATCTGAATCAAGTCAATAAAAGTTATTCCATCCACTGTTAAATCAAAATTTTCTCCCTTTTCTAATCCTTTAGATATTTTTTCAAGAACTTCTGAAAAATCTTCATTTTCTTCCTTAACACTATGGTCTGCGAATTTTAAAATTGCCCAATGTCTAGTTACTCCTTTAATAGCGCTGCCTGGGATATAGGGAATACCATAAACATGGTGAAGAGTCATTGAAGTTTCTTGAGGATGAGTTCCTCCAAGACCAATAATGAGACGCCAGGAACATATAGCTTCAAAACTTAATTTGGTATAACCATATCTTTCAAGAATTTTTGTCAATTCTTGGTTTCTTTCTTTTATAAAATTAAAATTTATAAGCTTTTCTTCTAATTTTGCTAATTCACTTATTATAAACTGGAGATATTTATCTTTATTTTCTTTCTCTTCATTTCTTAATGAACTTTTAGGTATAAATTTACTAAAGAGTAAGTTTATGTTTTTCTCGAAATCATTTTTACTTTCATACCACCAATCCTTTTTTTCTTCTTTATTATTCTTTATATTTAATTTCCATATTCCTTTTTTTAGAATTTCTCTATATAAGATTTCTACTGTATCCTTTGGATTATAAAATTCGTAAGTTTTCTTATCTTCTATTTTTATATTTATATTCATTTTATTCCTCCTCTTCTTCAATCATTCCCTCTGCGAATCTTTTAAGCCAATTAAGGAAAGCAAGAAGTTCTTCCGTTACATAGCGATAATTATAAGAATCAAGAGATATAACCCATTCAATAAGTTCATTTTCATTAGTTGGTATTTTAATTCTTGCGGGTGAATCACTTTTTAAGTAGTTAATGAACTGTTTATATATTAGATCATAGGCATTTCCATCTTCCTTTTTTGAATATATAAAAGCAAGTGTCTGTCCTAATCCATTGGATAATATCATTTGAGGAATTTTTCTAATATAGGAGCGATATTCTTTCTTTTTTCTAACATCCAAGAATTTTATTGCTTCCTTTACACAATTATATGCAAACTCTGCTCTCCCCTTTTCAAGTTTTGTAATTATTGTTTCTTTCTCAGACATAGTCAAACCTCCTTTCTTAAAATATTTGTTCTCACAAATCCTTTACCAATAGTCTGGTTTCCCCCAATTTGAATTACTTCAGGAAGTCCCTTTTCAAAAAATTTACAAACAAGTTCTACTTCATTTTGAGGTGAATTTGCTCTAAAAACTCCTTTTTGATCCTCCTTTTCTACTCTTGTAGGTGTAAACATAATAAGAGTATAGAGTATAGTATCCTGTGGTAAATATTCTTCTGTCCATAATGCTCCTGATAGAACTGTTCCCGTTTTATCATCAATTTTTGTTCTTGTTATTACTTCTGTTGAAGTCTTCGTAAATTGTCTAAAATCGTCGTCAGATAAAATAACTAAATCTTTTTTTATTTTCTCACGCCAAAATTTATAAGAATTTTCATTTGGAAAGATCCTTTCAGAAAACCATTCTGCTATGTTTCTAGTAGTTTCATCTTCTTTTACATCAAAAGTAAACTCTTCTAATACAATCTTAGAAGAAATTTTGATGTTACTTTCTTTGGGCAAAGTATTAACAAAGTTATTAAAGTTATTAAACCTAAAACTCTCCACGCCAATAATTTCCAAATCTTTTTTAAATCTTTCAAGAACCATAGGACAAGTAATCCAAGCAAATATACCTTTTAATGATTTTACTGGAAAAAGAAGAATTCTTGCATCAGTAATAGTTATTGCACCGGCATAAGCTTCTTCATCTTCAGGACCGAAGAGTAAATAAAGAGCTTCGTCGAATTTTATTAGCTTATTTCCATTCTTATCAGTTTTCTGTTGTCTTTCTTTATCCTGCTGTATCACCCATGATTCCTGTAATTGAGGAAAATCTTCAAGAAGTTCATTGACTTTCGGGTTATTAATTAATTTACTTTCATTGTTTTCAAATATTCTATATCCTTCGAAGGCTTCTCTAATACATCCTTTAAGCCCTGAACTTTCTATTTTGGGAAAATCAGTATATCTTTCTCGCTGAATAGGAAGATCAACAATTCCAACCTCACTTCCACTTCCAGCATGAAGGGGAGTTTCTGTTATTAGAAATAACAACCTTTTTTCTCTAAACATGCTCTTTATACCTCCCTTTTGATTTTACATCTTTTGAACTCATTGATATTCAAAAGAGTATCGCTATAAGGGGTAAACTTAAGATATTTTTCATATTCATCATGTTTGTTGAAAACTTTATAAATATAAATCTTATTCTCTAACTCACGATAAAAAATCCTTAGTTGATTATTTCCTGCGTCATAAACAAAATGTCCATTTTTTATCTCGGTTTTATTCTCTCTTTGTTTTTTATCGGAAAACTGATCTTTCAATAAATTTTCTAAAGCCTTGTCACTTTGTATAATGAGTTGAACTTCATTAGGAGCATAGAATTCAAATATTTTTTCTTTATACTTTTGGAATATTATTTTTCCAATTGGATTTAACTCGGCTAAACTATCTATATCATGGGTCCATACAAGGAAATCATAATCTTTGTAAAATTTAGATCTAATAAGGTCTTGATAATCTTTTCTATCTGTTATACCTTCTTCTAGTTTTTGGAACCACTCTTCATGTTCTTCAATTTTATTCCAGTCAAAACAACTAGCTGAAAAGGGAAGATTTGGAATTTTCATCAGAGCATCAGTATTTTCAAAAATGTAATAGAGAGGACAATTATTTAATTGAGCAAGAATTGTAAGATAAGGTATAGTTGCTTTGTAGCCTCCTGTAATGTTAATAATTATATCATTCCAAAAATTGTTAGCAATACTATAAATCTCAATTATTAAGTTTGACATGCCTTTATTAAATTCTTTTCTATTCCACACTTGGAGATCTTCTATAACTTTAACCGTAACTTTTGAATTAAATGGAGGAACTTCAAGTAGTTCTTTAATCAAATCTCCTGCTAACTTACTTAGAATTGTATCAGAGCATAGAAAATAATTTTCGAAGTCTTCTTTAATTTCCTCTTTTATTTTTATAAGACTTTTTATTTCTGCTGAAATATTTTCTTTTTCCATTTCTTTTTTAATCCATCTTCTTATACTGTTTCTTAGTCTATCAACTCTTTCTCTTTCGTTTTCATATTCTTTTAATCTTTTTTCTTTTAAATCCTCATAAAAATTTCTAATTGTTTCCTCTCTTTCTTTTTCAAAATAATTTTCAAATATCGATGTTCCTATCATTGAAATTACTTTTTTCATGATTTCACCTCTCCTACAAAACTTAATCCAAAACCCTCTTCAGGATTTATATCTGAAATATTTTTAAAATGGAAAATATCCTTAATTTTCTGGGGTGATGAGCCATCTAAGATTTTAAAATAATAAACACTACCAGCAGGTACAGCCTTGTACATTGTTTTTGGTTCTCCCTTAGCTATATCCCATCCTCCTATTCTTATGTATTTACCTATAGCACAAGCAACAAGTTGTACTTCAACACCTTCTTTTTTTCCTCTCATCGTATTTTCATCAATCCATTTAGGAATCCATCCATTTTCGAAAATAGCAGGAGTTGCAAAATAGACTTTAAATATACCATTAGCAAATTCAAAGTTTATATTTTCTATATTTTCCATTGGATTAAAATCAATTTTTTCAAAAATAACAGTTTTTCCTTCACCCCCAAGTTGAAAAATACCTTTATTAGGAAAATCATTTTCAAAAGATAAATTTTCAATTTCTACTAGAAATCCAAAACTATTTTTCAATCTAATCAGTGGTATTCTATAAAGATAACCTTCCTTTGAAGTTAAAGTTCTTTTATTTCTTGCAATTCCAATTTTAGGCTCTATATTAAAGAATGATTTATGAGAAACATAATGGTAATTTGAGGCGCTACTTTGAAGATATTTTTTAAATTCAGTAATATCAAAATACTCGTTAGCTTCATCCACTTGATCTTTTTCTTTCCAAATTAGAATTTCTTCAAGTTTTTCATCAGAATAAAAAATACTTGGTTTTTCGACTCTTTTAAGAATAAACACTTTATTTTCTTCAGTTTCATTCTTTTTTCTTACACAGTCAAAAGGAATAGGAAAGTAGAGAATATTCTCTTCTATATTACCTAAAAAAGGTCCTCTTATTTTCATCGTTCCCTTTGTTTTTATATTACCAATATCAAGATATCCTTTTTCTTTAAACTCTTTCAAAGATCCTCTATTAAATATAAAAAAAGTTCTTATAGCACCATAAATAGTAGAAGGAAAAGGTGGAAAAAGCTCATCTGCCCAAGTTTCAGATCCCATTGAGAAAGGTCTTCCTGATCTAAAAAATAGTGTATCCTTTGGAGTTATTTTTATCCACATTTTAATCTCCTCCTGTATAGATAAAGGCTGTTATAACGCAAAAGTTTATAAAATTGTCTATATTTCCTCCTGTAATCCAAAATAGATTTTTCATGCTTTCATATATATTGTTTAAAAATTCTTGTTTTTCTTCTTTATTAATTTTTTTTCCTTTGGGGGAGTTATAGGATCTTTTAATAAGTCTTAAGAGTTCAATGTTGAAGATTGTTGCACTGGCATTGAATTGTCCTTCATCTTTTTTAAGATTGATAAATTCCGAGGCAAATTTTTGTATAAAACTTTTGGCGATATATCCTTTTTCATTCCTTTCATCAAAAGCTTTTCCTAAAATTTTTAATATTTCTAAAGTTTCTTTTATATCTTCATCTTTATAGATCCATTCTGCTTTAGCTATTCTTTCTTCGCCCGACCTTCTCATTAAACAAATAGAAAATTTTTTCTTATAGTCTCCCTTTGCTATCTTTTTCATTTCAAATACTTTTTTAATTACTTCTTGCAGAGGTGTTTTGTAATGCGCTATTACAACTCCCATGGAAGCAGTAGCTTCTGGTCCCATTGTTAACACATATCTCCCATCCTTTTTTACAAAGCCTGTTTTATTATCTAGATAAGGTTTTATTTCTCCCTCTTCTATTTTTATTTCTCCAGAAAATGACCATCTTAGCTTTTGCATAACATCAAATAAATCTTTAATATTAACAAGAGCTAAAACATCATCTCCACCAGAATAAATAAGTTTACCAAGATGTTCCTCCTCAACAATTTTTTTAACGAATTCAAGGGTATAATTTCTTAAGGCTGTTGAGATAGACGCATGAATTGCTGGAGTTAAAAGTTTTCTTGCGTTATTATTCCTATTTTTAGGCAAAATATTTAATAATTTTTGTTTAAAATCATCATCTATTTTACTCCAGACATTTGAGTTATATGCGTTTTCAATAGATGGTAAAAATTCTCCTGAAAGCCATCTTCCCATATAATCTACGTCAAGATAAAGAAGCGCATAATAAGGATTAGGTCTGCCCACTTTTTCGGTAATTTCCTTTAAAAGATTTTTTAGCTCTTTTATTTTTTGTTCTTTTATTGAAATTTTAAGTTCATCTTTAATATACTTCTCTGTTAAATTTTCTTCGTAAAACCAAGATCCATCTATATTGTTTTCAAAAAGAGTTCTTAATTTTGGTAATGGAGAAACTGTTGGAATTTCTCTTAAAACTTCACTGATCTTTCTTTGATAATCAAGATATTTATTCTTTATAGTTTTTAAAACTTTTTCTTTAAAATCAGAAGATGCAACCTCTGCAGTAGAGGGAAAACTTAGGTCTTTAAACACTTCTGATACTTCTTTTTCTAAATATATTTCAAAAGTCCTTTTTAGAAAACAAATAGCACATAATCCTTCCCCATCTGCTAAAAATTTTGGAGATATTTTGTTATTTTCTGTTAGATCAATTATAGATTTATTAAATTTAATAAATTTATTTTTGTTTTGAGTTTCTCTAAAGAAAATTACATCCCTTTCTCCACATACTGAACATTTTCTTCCTTTTTCCTCAATCAATGGTTGTTTAAATTCTTTTATATTTTTTCTTGCTCCCATAAATCTTTCAAGAAGAGAGTAAAGAAGCTCATAAAAAACTCCAATGTTAGGAGAGTGTTCTCCATATTTAGTTGCAAATTCCCAAAGTTCTTCTCCTATCCATTCCTTTTGAGAATCTTTTTCAAAATTAAAAAAAATTTTTAAATCTTTAAGAGTTATATCTTTTCCGTCAATTTTCCACGGTAAAGAAACCCAATAAATTTTAAGAAAATCGGAAATTTGAGAGTCGATTTTATCTTTTATAGTTTGGTAATTTATATTTAGGTTGTCTAGGATATAGTACATACTTGTATTAACTAAGCTTTTTATTTTTTCTTTTATATTACTAGCAAGCTTTATGATTTCTTCTTTATTTGTCATAGGTAAAATAGCTACAAACCTATTAGGAATAGTTGGCAGTTGAACTAGATTTTCATTATAGTTTAAAGGTTCAAATAAATTTTTCTTAATCCATAAATCCATAAGAGGTTGTCTAAAGAGATCTGGATAAATAATATTCGTAGGTCCGAAATTATCAATTATTATTTCCATTGCTTGGAAAGTAAGATAAGAAAGAATAAAACTTCCCATGTATAAATCTTGAGTCTTTCTTGCTTGAGAAATAAAACTCTGTACAGGACCTAAAGTAAAGAGAAACAATGAATTATTCTGAAAGAGTGATTTATTCTCTACATCCCAATAAGCTTTGACTGCAGAAGTTATTTTTAAGTGTTCCCATATGGAATGGTCTGGAACTCTTGTATCTGCTGGAAGAAGGGGTATATATTTAGTCCATTCTTCGTTTTTGAATTTTTCCCATATTTTATCTTGCAAGTTTCGCCACAAGAAGAAAAATTTGTTTTTATTATTCCAATTGGAAATTTCTGAGCCAATTTCTGTATAAATTTTCTCTATTTTTTTAAAAATTTCTTTTTTATTAAGATCTTCAACTTGTAATACACTACTGCAAAGAGGATGTCTAATTTCATTAAATTCTTGTTGAATATTTGGAGGTAATAAACTTCTTTCTATACATGAAGCTATTTGGTCAGATCCTTTCTCTTTTTCAACATCGCAAATACCAACTTTTTCTGCATAATTTTTAGCCCTCTCAATATGAGTAGGAATATTAAAACATTTATCAATAGGATCGTGCAAAAAGGCTCTTAATTTTTCCTCAAAACTGCTCATAGGACTAACTCCTCTTTTTTTGATAAAGAGTTCAAAAATTCTTTTATAGGATCTTCAAAAAATCTTTGTTGTTCGTCTAATTTCCAATAATTATTTTCCCTTTTTTCTTTACCTATATAATTTATTCCTCCTGCTGATAATGCAACTATGATAGGAAAGTATAAATTATTGGATTTTATAACTTTAAATATTACAGGAGAAGCATATCTCTCAGACAATCTTTTGTTTGTTTCATAAGGAACTAGTCTGATAGTAAATCTGGAATGCATAACAGGCATTCCAAAAACTGCAGTTTCAAAAATTTGTTTTTTAATTCTATTTCTAAAATGCATATATTCACTACCTAAAAAATTAATGGCACTTTTCCAACTATTTTCTCCTTTAAAGATTAATACTCTTGCTCTATTTAAGTTTGTATATTTTTTTGTGCCTTCGCTACTTTTACAAATTTTTTTGATTTGTTCAATATTAAAATGCAAAAAATTTTTTAATTCTTTCTCATTTTTAATATAACAAGCAAATTGCACAGTCTGATTTCCTTCTGCTTTTATAACTTCAACGTTTCCCCCTCCTCTTCTTCCTCTTGTACCAAATCCCCCAAGATAAATAGAAAGCCAAAGAGAAGCGCAAGCAATATCAAAACTTTTTTTATCAAAAGAGGTAAGTTGGAGTTCAAATTCAGTATCTGGTTTTAAAAATGATTTTATTATAGTTTCACCTTTATCTCTTAACGAGAAGGTAGAGTAGTATAAATATTTTAAACCTATTAATTCACTAATTTCATTTTGAATATTTTCACCTACGTTATTAATTTTTGAAGTTATTTTTATCTTAATCTTACTTTTTCCCTCTTTTTCTCTAGTTCCCCCAAAAATTTCTGCTTCCTCTTTTCTTAAATTATCTATATTATCTTCCGCTCTTATTGCCCTCCACCACCATCTCATCATTCCTTTAAATTCCGAAGGTCTAAGTTCAGGAGTTTTTCCATCCGCGCCTAACATAAATAAAGGAGTAATTATCTTACATTTCAGATTCAATGTATACATTTGCCACCCCCTATTATTTAATAATTTTTGTTAATAATATAAAATAAAACTTGGTTGTTCAATTCCTTATAGGCACTTTACAAACTAGGTCCTATCCCTTGTATATTTCATCGCTTAGAATCCATGCTAACAGGATAAAATACAAAGGCAAGGACAAGCAATACAAGGCGAACAGGAACAAACAGTTCCAAATTTTATACACAATCAATCCACCAATGCCGCTAATTAACCAAAATATTGAAAAACTTAATAACACTCTTTTAAACCTGGTCATATAATTTCTCCTTTAGCCCTTGATTTTTCTTTATATATATTCTTGTTTCAATCCCTTATAGGTACTCTACAAAC